>DASXMM010000071.1:0-4708 GCA_036495665.1 Candidatus Acidiferrum sp.
GTCGCGGTGTTGAACAACGCCGAAAAGCAGCCGCTCTTTACCGTGCCGGAGCGCGTCGAGATGCTGCGCGAGGTGACGAAGAAGTGGCCCGGCGTGGAAGTGGACGTGTTCCACGGGCTGCTCGTCGATTTCGCTCGAAAACGCGGCGCAGGCGTTATCCTGCGGGGCATTCGCGCGATCTCCGATTACGAGTTCGAGTTGCAGATGGCTTTGATGAACCGCAAACTTGAGCCACGGCTGGAAACCGTCTTTATGCTGCCGGGCGAGTCGTTTAGTTATTTGAGCTCGAAGCTGGTGCGGGAGATTGCGCAGCTCGGCGGGCCGCTGAAGGATCTCGTGCCGCCGGAAGTGGAGCAGCGGCTGCGGGCGAAAGTTTTTTAGAGTTTTGAGAACGCATTTGTGCACATGTTTTGGCGTGAAGAAACGGAAGACACAGGCTGAAGCCCGTGCTACTAGGAGAAAGCAGTGCAACTCACAGAAAGAATCAACCGAATACAAATTTCGCCCACGGCGGCGGTCATTGCCGAAGCCGACCGTCTGAAATCGCAAGGCGTGGACATCGCCGACTTCGGCCCTGGCGAGCCGGACTTCCCAACTCCTGATCACATCAAGAAAGCGGCGATTGCCGCGATCGAAGGCAACAAGACCAAGTACACGCCGGTCGGTGGAATCATGCCGCTGCGTGAAGCCATTTGCGCGTGGCACAAACGCGAGCTTCACTCCGACTACGCGCCGAAGGAGTGCATCGTCACCGTGGGCGGCAAACACGGCATCTTCAACGTGATGAGCGTGCTGGTGCAGACGGGCGATGAAGTCATCATTCCCGCGCCGTACTGGGTGAGCTTCCCTGACATCGTCAAGTACACGGGCGCCACGCCCGTTTATGTGCAGACACGCCCCGAAGATGGCTTCAGCGTAAAGGCTGCCGCAATTGAAAAGGCCATCACACCGAAAACGAAGTTGCTCATCCTCAATTCGCCGAGCAACCCGACCGGCGGCGTCGTTCCTCCGGATGAATACTTGCGCATCCTCGCCGTCTGCAAAAAGCACAACGTCTGGGTGATGGGCGACGAGTGCTATTCGCACTTTACGTACGACCAGTTCAAGCCGTTCTCGATTGCCAGCGCGCCGGACTCGAAGAACAACGTCATTATCATCGGCTCAGTTTCCAAGACGTTTGCGATGACCGGCTGGCGCATCGGCTACACGCTGGCACCCGCGGAACTAATCTCGGCGCTCACCAAACTGCAGAGCCAGTCCACGTCGAATCCCACGTCGATCGCGCAATACGCGGCGCTCGCCGCAATGACCGGCCCGATGGACTCCATTCCCGTGATGCTCGCCGAATACGACCGCCGCCGTAAGCGTATCGTCGAAGGCCTGAACGCCATTCCCGGCGTGAAGTGCGAAATGCCAGGCGGCGCGTTCTACGCGTTCCCGAATGTCGGCGCGCACCTCTCGAACGGCGAGAGCGGCCACGCCATCGCGAAAGACACCGGCGAACTTGCAAAGCTCCTGCTCGATCAAGCGCGCGTCGCGCTGGTCGCCGGCGAAGGCTTCGGCGCGCCCGGCTATCTGCGCCTTTCCTACGCCACATCCATCGAGCGCATCGACGAAGGCCTCCGCCGCCTCGAACGCTTCTTCTCCCGCGTCGAAGCCGCCGCCTAAAACGTGAGCGCTTCAGCAATAGTCCCGGAACCATTTCGCATTGAGCCCATATTCAGCCCGCGCATATGGGGCGCGCGGTCGTTGGCGCCGCTATTCCCGCAGAAATCGAACCTCGCCGAGCCCCTCGGCGAAGCTTGGCTCACCGGCGTCGACTGCAAAATCGCCACCGGCGTTTTCGCTGGAAAAACTCTAGGTGTAGCCTGGCATGAAATGCCGCCAGAGTGGCGGGGCTTAGACCTGAAGTCAGTAGAGGAATTCCCGCTTCTCGTGAAGTTTATTTTTCCGACAGACAAATTGTCCATCCAGGTCCATCCCGACGATGCCTACGCTTCCGTCCACGAAAAAGCGGTCGGCGGGCGCGGTAAAACGGAGATGTGGCATATCGTATCCGCCGAACTCGGCGCGCAACTGCTCGCCGGCCTCAAGCCCGGAGTCACAAAGGAAAAATTCCTAGAGAGTTTAGCTGCCCACACGCTGGAAGATCTCTTTCAAGCGCACCCTGTCCACGCAGGCGACACGTTCTTTATTCCTGCCGGCACGCCTCACACCATCGGCGCAAGCATGGTCGTTTTCGAAGTCCAGGAATATTCTGACCTTACCTATCGGGTCTACGATTACGATCGCGTCGACGCACACGGCAAACCGCGCGAACTACACGTCGAGAAAGCCCTCGCCGTAACCGAATTCAGCGGAAAAAGCAGGGCAACCTTAAAACCGCTTCAATGGCCGTGCGCGGAACTCAAAAATTCGTTGCTCGCCGCCTGCCCATATTTTGCGACCGAACGATGGGAAGTTAGGGATGCTATTCCCGTTCATCGTGACGCTATCCGATTTCATTTGTTAGTCTTTCTAATGGGCACCGGGAAACTGCAATGGGAAAACGGCGAAATGGAATACCGACCGGGCGAGTGTTGGCTCATCCCGAGTGCGCTTGACGGCTACCGCCTGCTTCCTATGGTCGAAACTTCGTTGATTCGCACCTACGTGCCAGATCTGAACGCGGTTCGCGAAAGCCTTCGGCGCTTAGGAATTGCCGAATCTCGTATTTCCGAGGTTGTTTTTGAGTAGCAGTCCATGACAGAAAGCACCCTCAAGGTTCACGCCGTCATCCTAGCCGGAGGCCGCGGCACGCGCTTTTGGCCGCGCAGCCGTACGCGCACGCCGAAACAGCTTCTGAACATCGTTGGCAAAGATACTATGCTGGAGCAAACGGTCGGTCGCTTGCGTCCGCTGGTTCCACCGGATCGCATCTGGACCGTCACGAACGCCGAACAAGCAGCCGAAGTTCGCAAACAGCTTCCTGCTGCGTCGCGCAAACGCGTTCTGACGGAACCGATCGGACGCAACACCGCTGCCGCAATTGCTCTCGCCGCGTTTCATATCCAACACGCCGCAAAAGGCGATGCGCTGATGGCCGTGTTGCCGGCCGACCACTTCATCGCGCAGCCCGACACATACCGGGAAATTGTCAGCTACGCGCTCGAACTCGCGCGCGAACCGGGGCGTATGATTGTCCTCGGCATTCCTCCGACGCGTCCGGACACCGGCTTCGGTTACGTCGAGCGCATGGGCGATGCCCTCGGAGCGGGCCCCCATGCTGCATACGCCGTTCGCCGCTTTACCGAAAAACCCGTGCTTGATCTCGCCAAGCAATACGTTGCCTCGGGCAACTATCAATGGAACGCCGGAATGTTTTTCTGGCGAGTCTCGACGTTTCTCGAAAGCTTGAAGAACTTCCTGCCAAAAACTTACGAAGCGCTCGAATCCCTCGCCGAGTCGATCGGCAAGAAAACCTACGAACGCCGTCTTCGGTCCATTTATCCGAAACTCGAAAATATTTCCGTCGATTACGCCATCCTTGAAAATGCCACGCGTCAGGAAGGCCCGCCGCGTGTCTTCGTGATTCCCGCTAACATCGGCTGGAGCGATATCGGCTCCTGGGCCGCCGTCTACGAACTCCTCGCAAAAGAATCTGGCGACAATGTCTTGGCCGGCCCGGGCCTCGCTCTCGACGCCTCCGGCAACTTCCTTTACAGCCCTTCGAAATTCGTCGCCGCCATCGGCGTACGCGACCTCGTCGTCGTCGAAACTCCCGACGCCCTCCTCATCGTCGCCCGCGATCGCGCGCAGGATGTTGCGAAACTCGTAAAATCCCTCGAAGAGCGGAAGCTCAAAAAGCTGTTGTAACGGCATTGCCCACCGTATAGGCCAATCCGGCTGTTTAGCGAAAATATCGCTTCGCGTATACTTCTTCAGCCTTCTATGACTGCCATCAAATTGGGAACCGACGGCTGGCGCGACGTCATCGCCGAAAATTTCACGTTCGCGAACGCTCGTATTGTCGCTCAGGCCATAGCGCGCTACGTCGTGCGCTGTGAAGATGCGCGCAAGGGCGTGCTCATTGGCTACGACCACCGCTTTGCGTCCGACAGCGTGGCCGCGGCCGTCGCCGAAGTGATTGCCGCAACCGGCACACCCGTTTGGCTCGCCGACAAACCGTGTCCCACGCCCGCTATTTCACTGCTCGTACGCCAGCGCGCCGCGGCCGGCGGCATGATGATCACCGCGAGCCACAATCCCTACCAATGGAACGGCATCAAGTACAAAGCAAGCTACGGCAGCAGCGCCCTGCCATCCATCGTCGCGCAAATCGAAATCGAACTCGCCGAAGTCCAGAAAAACGCCGTGACGCCTCTCCCTCCGCGCAAGGAACTGATTCAACCGCTCGAGCCGCGCGTTCCCTACCTCGATGCCATCGAAAAACTGATCGACTGGAAGCGCCTGCGCGATGCCAATCTGCGTTTTGTTTTTGACCCCATGCACGGCTCCGCGACCGGCCTGCTCCCGGCGCTCTTCGCGCGCAACGGTATGGCCTGCGACGAAATTCGTGGCAGTCGCGATCCGCGTTTCGGCGGCGTGCACCCCGAACCCATCCCGCCGCATATCGCCCCACTTCAGGAAGCCGTCCTTGCGGGTAAATATGACGCCGGCCTCTGCGCCGACGGCGATGGCGATCGCATCGGCGCTGTCGATCGCGACG
>DASXMM010000072.1:0-3894 GCA_036495665.1 Candidatus Acidiferrum sp.
TCATGCATCTGCGAATAATTAATCCCCAGTGTGATCATGCAGTCCCTGAATCGCCCCTGCGCGTCTATACGAAGACTCGCTTGTCTCGCCGCACGACGACGAGCGAATGAATCTCTTCCACAATCGTCCACTCCGGTGTTCCACCACTCCGAAGTACACGGTCAACGAATTTAGCCGGCCCATATTCTGGCGTGGTCCAGCCATCTTGGAAAATTCTCGCGTCGTGAAAAATCACTGCTCCGCCAGGTCGTACAAACCGGCTCCAATCCAGCCAATCGCGCTCAACAGCAGCCTCGGCATGATCTCCGTCGATCAGAAGCAAATCGATGGGCTCCTTCCAGCCTCGCGCCGCGTCCTGGCTGAATTTCTCGATCCACACAACGTTGCCGCGCGAACTGCCATTCAACGTTTGGTGAGCCACACGCTTGATGAAGTTGAGCCCACGAATACGGCTCAAGTGAAATGGATCGATCAGGTAGAGCGTTCCGTCCTCCGCCATTCCTTCCCGAAGCGCCAGCGCCGACACCCCCTCTGCAACTCCGATTTCCACTGCGCGCTTGCATCTTTCGGCCCATTTTTTAAACGCCGCATGCTCCGCGGCGGTATGCTGCGCGAGCGCCGGGCGCAATCCCAGATACGCGCAAGCGGAGTGCCGCAGCCATGAAGCGTCTTTTGGCCCAGCCGCCGCCGGACTCGATTCTCCCGTCAAATGGACCACTGCATATCTCAATGTCTTCTCCGAATCAGTCCCAACTCCCCAAGCAGTACAACTTCCACTTAATTCCTGCCGTTCCGCGCAGCGAGCACAAATATTTTCTCCATTTTTTCCGTGACTCGCTCCCAGGTGTAGCGCCGCACAGTGTCCTGCCCCGCCAGCCCAAGTTGCTTTCGAAGTTCAGACGACTCGCAGAGACGTTCGATACCTGCAGCCAAGCCTTCCGCGTCAGCCGGGGGAACGAGTAAGCCGCTGACTTCATCTTCGACCACATCGGCCATTCCGCACGTACTCGTCGTAACCACGGGCATTCCCGTCGCGATCGCCTCCAGCAACGTCAGAGGCATTCCCTCCACCAATGACGGAAAAACAAAGACGTCATGTGCGGCATAAAGCGCCGGGATATCCTCGCGCGTTATGAACGGAATCACATTTACCCGCTCGCGCACCTCCGCCGAAAATAGTTTCTTCACCTCGTCGGCCGGCCTCGAACACCCAGCCACTGTCAATCGCAGCCCCGCGTTCTTCTTTGCGGCCAAAGCAAATGCGTCCGCGAGGTAGTACACGCCCTTGCGATCGAGCCACGTCCCCACAAAAAGCAGTTCGATCACGCTCTTATCCGCAAACTCTCGCGCAATAAAAAACCGCTCCTCAACGCCGTTTGGCACATACCAAATCAGGCCAGGCTCGCGCTTGTATTTCAGCTCAGCGCAAATCCACCCCTCGCGATTGGCCACCGCCCCATAGTTTGCTGTTTTGATCGAATAGTCGTACATCGTCTGGTGATAAACGCGATGCCATAATCGATTCTTCCAGCCAAAATTCCACGCTCGCCCTTTGCGATGTTCAAGCCCCATCGCTTCAACGTAGCGCTCCTCGCTCCCCTGCATGGTCATCACATACGGAGGCGCTCCTGAATTCCTCGACCTCCTCCGCCACGCTCCGTACACACATCCCGAAGGCGCATGAATATTCACAACATCATATTTCCCCGGCTCGAGCCTGATCCTTCGCGAAACTCCCCACGCAAAAATCAGCGCCTCAAATCTCTTCACCTTTGCCGGCCGCTCAAGCACATCCTCCAAAAACCAGCAATCCACGGCATGCCCACGCTTCGTCAATTCCGCTGCGTGATTCAACACCACTCCCGCCGCTCCGGCCTCCTTCTGGCGAGACACGCCAATCGCAATCAAAATCCTCAACGGAGTTGCGCCTTTCCGCGCGTTTATGGTGCTTCTCGCAAAGCTACAACGGGAACATGCGGTCCAACGGATCGGATGGAGGTCTGCATCGCTACTCCAAAGATCATCCCGCGCGCCGCTCTTTTTGGATATGTTCCATCTCTGGAACAGGAAGCCAGCGCGCTCGAGTTCGCCGGTACAAGCCGCTCTCCGTGAGTGTCCTTTGAGCGCGATAAAAACCTCTCGGCGTGGTCAGCAATGCTCCCAAAAGAACCAGCAATTTGAATATCCGGTGAGATAGCCGCGCATCAGGATGCTGTATTCGATAGAGCGCCCACTCCGTCTTCACGGTCTCCCACGGCCATCCTCCATCCAACGACAGCCGAATCTGGTCCGCGCTAGCCTGCGTAAACTCCAGCACGGTTCGCCGCACTCGCGGCTCGATCCCAACCTCTTTCAGCTTCTCCGAAAGGCTCTTCACAAGCATCGCCAGCGATTCCTGCTTGTTCCGAAGTTTTTCTGGATTTGGCTTGTCCGTCATCTGAAAACTGTTCGCCTCATGCAACCGGTAGTAGGTTAGAGGCTCCGGTAGAATCTCCGCCTTCGTCAGCACCGCCGCAAGCGTAAACAGGTATTCGTCTGCTTGGATCTTGATCCCCTGCGGAACGCCGCCAATTCGCCGCAAGAGCTCGGCTCGGATCGTCATCCGGCTCGTGCCGAGAAATGAGCAACGCCGCCGAAATAGTCCTCCTCCTTCGACTGTATTCGCTTGGAAGCGGAATCCCTCTCGTAAGGTCTCTGTTTGTTCGCGGCCGTCCCGGCCAACAATGATAATTCCGTGGCCCACGATTCCCACCGCCGGCTCGGAGCCCATCGCTCGCACGACGCTGGTCAGCTTCGTGCGTGCCCACCAGTCGTCCCCGTCCAGAAACGCAACAATGTCACCCTTGCACTCCGGGATCCCCTCGTTAAACGCCGAAGCCTGCCCCCCATTCGCCTTTCGCAATAGCCGAACCTGCGGCTCGAATTTGCGAACAATTTCCGGCGTACGATCCGTTGACCCATCATCCACAACGATAATTTCCCGCTCCGCCGCCGGAAAATCCTGCTCCAGCACGCTCACAATCGCTTTCTCGATAAAGCGTTCGTGGTTATACGTATCAATCAGTACGCTGACAAATGGTTTTGCCATTCGGCTCGCAATCGTCGGCTGGCAGGTTTCACTGGAAAGAAGCTCGCGCCAGCGCGCGGACGCCCCGCGTCAAGTTTACGATACCTTCTCGCCTTCCCGTCCCACGCTTTTCCCATCCGCACGCCCTCCGCTCTCCAAACTCCTCCGCCTAATACTCATAGCGGTGTCCGCGCCGAAACCCATCAAGCTCTGGAATCCGCTCTCCCGGCGAATTCACTGTTTTCGACGGAGTTTCCCAGGACTGCTTCTCCGCTACACCCTCTGGGCGAAACCTGATAGTCGAAGTCAAAGGACTCGTGCGTGTCGCCCCCTCTCAAATGGGGATGTCAATTCACGTGTAAGTGTCGCACAATGCCCACCAACTTTTTTTCTTGACAGACTTATACCCCTGTGATACTATTACTCCGAGTAATAGTGCGGAGCGCGGAAGTCTCGCTCCCGTTTTTTTGTCTTGGGATGGGCTTCTGCGCCTAAGGCCTTTACAATCCGCACTTGCGGGAGTTCTCTTCCCCAAGTCCTTTGTAATCCGCACTTACAAAAATAGGGGGTAGGGGCAACCGGACTGACGAACGCCCCGGTCGTCTCACCAGTGGCCTTTCGAGAGCCGGGCCTCGAAGTATCAAACGCCGCGCACTTGCGACTTGCCGACGGCTTCCTCTTCATACCACGCGATTGTCTTTCGTAAGCCCTCCCGCAACGAGGTCTTCGCGCGCCACCCAAATTCCGCCGCCGCCCGCGAAGTATCCAGACACCGTCGCGGCTGCCCATCAGGTTTCGTAGCATCCCAACGCACCGCTCCCTCATAT
>DASXMM010000073.1:0-4525 GCA_036495665.1 Candidatus Acidiferrum sp.
CGCGACGTCATCGCCGAAGACTTTACTTTCGCGAACGCGCGCATTGTCGCTCAGGCGATCGCGCGCTACGTCGTGCGCTGTGAAGATGCGCGCAAGGGCGTGCTCATTGGCTACGACCACCGCTTTGCGTCCGACAGCGTCGCCGCAGCCGTCGCTGAAGTGATTGCCGCAACCGGCACACCCGTTTGGCTCGCTGACAAACCGTGTCCCACGCCCACAATTTCTCTGCTCGTGCGGCAGCGCGCCGCGGCTGGCGGCATGATGATCACCGCGAGCCACAATCCCTACCAGTGGAACGGCATCAAGTACAAAGCGAGCTACGGCAGCAGCGCCCTGCCGTCCATCGTCGCGCAAATCGAAATCGAACTTGCCGAAGTTCAAAGGAAAGCCGTAACTCCGCTCCCTCCGCGCAAGGAACTGATTCAACCGCTCGAGCCGCGCGCTCCCTACCTCGACGCCATCGAGAAATTGATCGACTGGAAGCGCCTTCGCGATGCCAAGCTGCGTTTCGTCTTTGACCCCATGCACGGCTCCGCGGCCAGCCTGCTCCCGGCGCTCTTCGCGCGCAACGGAATCGCTTGCGACGAAATTCGCGGCACCCGCGACCCGCGCTTCGGCGGCGTGCACCCCGAACCCATCCCGCCGCACATCGCTCCACTTCAGGAAGCCGTCCTTGCGGGTAAATATGACGCCGGCCTCTGCGCCGACGGCGATGGCGATCGCATCGGCGCTGTCGATCGCGACGGCTCGTTCGTAAACCCGCACCAGATCTTCGCGCTGCTCGTCTGGCACCTCGCCGGCACACGCAATTTGCCCGGCGATATCGCAAAAACGTTCAGCGTCACCAAACTGATCGACAAGCTCGCCGCCAAATTCGGACGCAAACTCCACGAAGTCCCGATCGGCTTCAAATACATTTGCGAGCTGATGCTCGAGCAAAATATTCTGATCGGCGGCGAAGAAAGCGGCGGCATCGGCACCAGTCTTTATCTGCCCGAGCGCGACGCCACCGTTTGCGCGCTATTTCTCGCCGAAATGATGGCCTGGCACGGCAAGTCTCTCGGCGACATGCTGCGCACGCTCCACGCCGAATTTGGCGAATATCATTACGGCCGCGTCGATCTGGACGTCACGCCCGTCCAAAAACAAAAAGCTGTGGCCCATTTTTCCGACACCAGCGTGAAATCGCTGCTCGACTGGCCCATTGCGCGCCGCGAAAACATGGATGGCATCAAAGTTTATCTCGGCGAAATCGGCTGGGTACTCGTCCGCGCGTCCGGCACGGAAAATCTGCTTCGCGTTTATTGCGAGACGTCGAAGCAGAAAACGACGCAGGACGTTCTTTCAGCGGTAACGCGACTAGTCCAGAAGCTATAGGTGCGAATATGGAAACGATCAATATCAAAGAAAAATTCAGTCTCTTCAAGGATCAATGGAGCCCGAAGCTCCTCGGAGAAATAAACGACTGCGCCGTGAAAGCCGTGAAGCTACAAGGCGAATTTGTGTGGCATCATCATGACAACGAAGACGAGCTTTTCCTGGTCGTCAAAGGAACACTTCGCATGAAGTTTCGCGATCGTGAAGCCGTTGTGCGCGAGGGCGAATTTATCATCGTGCCGCATGGCGTCGAGCATCTGCCCATCGCCGACGAAGAAACCCATATTCTTTTGATCGAACCCAAATCGACCCTGAATACCGGAAACATTCATAACGAAAGGACCGTCGCCGAGCTCGAGCACATCTGATTTTGATTCGCGCCGCCGCTCCGGCCACGACTCGAACCCATGGAACATCGCTTCTACACACTCGACGTCTTCACTAGTTCGCGCTTTGAAGGCAACCCGCTCGCCGTCTTCACCGACGGCGACAGCCTCTCAAACGATCAGATGCAAGCCATCTCCCGCGAAATGAATCTCGCTGAAACGGTCTTCGTGCAAAAGCCCACCGACGAACGCGCCCTCGCTCGCCTGCGCATCTTCACCACGCGCGAAGAACTGAAACTCGCTGGCCACCCCGTCGTCGGCACATGGTTTCTTCTCGCCGAACTCGGCGTCGTCCCCGCGCAAGAAGGCGGCGTGCACATCATGCAAGAAACGGGCGCGGGCGTCCTTCCCGTCGAAATCCGCTTCAAAGACGGACGGCCCCAGCGCGTCACCATGACACAGACGGACGCGAAGTTTCGCTCTCTGAAGTTCAAGAAAGCTGCGCTCGCAAAGGCCCTCGGCCTTACTCCCAAAGATTTCGATCCGCATCTCGAACCCGAGTGCGTTTCCACCGGCATCTTTAATCTCATGGTGCCGCTCAGGAATCGCGCCGCGCTCAGTAAGATCTCCATGAATATGTTCGAGCTGCGCAAACTGCTTGGCAAGAACGCGACCATGGCTTACTGCTTTGTGCTTGGCGGCAACAGCAAAGTCGACTCGCGCGGCATGCTCCCGTGGGAAATTTACGAAGATCCCGCAACCGGTTCCGCCGCCGGCTCGCTCGGTGCCTATCTCGTGAAGCATGGGAAACTCACGCCGGGCCACACTCTCTGCATTCTGCAAGGCGCAGAAATGGGCCGTCCCAGCCACATTGAAGTCGAAGTCACGCAAAGCGGCAAAAAATTAGTCCCGCGCGTCAGCGGCGCCGCCGTCAAAGTCTTCGAGGGCACAATTCAGGTTTAGCCTGGCACGATTCCGCGTCTCGCTTGGGAAAACCTGCAGGGCGAGCCTAACCAACTGTCTTCAGCGACTTGTGAACCGCGTCCAGGATTCCATTCACAAACGAACCCGCCTCTTCTGAAGAGAATTTCTTCGCCAACTCCACCGCCTCATTTAAAATCACGTTTGGCGGAGTTTCCGTGGTTCGCAACTCGTAAATCGCCAGCCGCAAAATCGCCCGGTCAATCACCGCGAGCCGTTCGAGCCGCCAATTCTCTGCCTGCTTGACGATCAGTTCATCGATCGACGCCGTATCTTTCACCGCACCTTCAAAAAGCTTGTTTGCAAATGCGCGCGTCGAGTCTGCCGCCTTGGCCGCCCGCCAGAATTTTGCTTCGAGTTTCGCGGGCGCCTGCTCGCTCATGTCCCACTGAAACAGCATCTGCATCGCAAACTCGCGTGATTTTGTTCGCAGGGACACGTTACTTGCGCCGTGGCTTTCCGCTAGCCGCAGGCTTCGCTTGTGCGCCACGCAATTTGCGCGACAAATTCGCCATCTCAATTGCCGCGAGCCCCGCTTCGAATCCCTTGTTCCCGCCCTTCAGCCCCGCGCGGTCGATCGCCTGCTCCAAAGTGTCGCAAGTCAGCACACAAAACATGATCGGCACGCCCGTATCCATCTGCGCCAACTGCAACCCGCGCGCCGTCTCCGAACAAACATAATCGTAATGCGAAGTCTCGCCGCGAATCACGCACCCAACGGCGATCAGCGCATCATACTTTCCGGTCAAAGCCAGTTTTTTCGACGCCAGCGGCAGTTCGAACGCCCCCGGCACGCGCACCACGTCCACATCCCCTCCCGCCGCACCCGCCCGCTCAAGCGCATCCACCGACGCCGCCAAAAGCCGCTCCGTAATAAAACTATTGAACCGGCTCACAACAATCCCGAACCGCAATCCAGCCCCGCTCAGCCCACCGTCAATCTTCCCAGTTTCCATCTCCGCCGATTCCCTCTTCTCTGCGCCCACTGTGTTCTCTGTGGCCTCTGTGTAAATGTTTTGTCTTTGTTTTTACTTTCCCTTAAACGCGGCCGCTCTCTTCTCCAAAAACGCCTTAGTCCCCTCGCGCATATCTTCCGTGGCGCAAGCCAAACCAAACAGCGTAGCCTCCAAAAACAATCCCTCTTCCTGCGGCATCTCCACCCCGCGCTCGATCGCTTCCATCGCGTACTTCACCGCCACCGGCGCATTCGCAATAATTTTCTTCGCCAACGCCTCCGCAGCCCCCAAAAGTTCCGCAGGCTCATATACATGATTCACAAGCCCAATTCGCATCGCCTCTTCCGCGGTAATCATCTCGCCGGCCAAACAAAGTTCGTGCGCCACTCCCTTGCCGCAGAGCCGCGCCAACCGCTGCGTTCCGCCATAACCCGGCAAAATCCCCAATTTCACTTCAGGCTGCCCCAACTTCGCCGTCTTGCTGGCAATTCGAATCGAACACGCCAGAGCAATCTCGCACCCGCCGCCCAGCGCAAACCCATTAATCGCGCAAATCGACGGCTTCCCCATCGTCTCCAAAAGATGAATCACACCCTGCCCAAACAACGAAAACTCTTTACCATTCACAGGCGTCTGCTGCGAAAGCTCCCCAATATCCGCTCCCGCCACAAACGACTTCTCCCCCGTCCCCGTCAAAATCAAAACGCGCACCGCGTCGTCCCCGCGCGCATCGAGAAGCACCAGCTGCAACTCCTCCATCGTTCGGCGGTTCAACGCGTTCAAAACCTTAGGCCGGTTGAACGTAACAAACCCAATCCCATCGCGCTTCTCGTAAATCAAATTCTCGTAAGCCATGTTCTTTTCTGTGTCCTCTGCGAACTCTGA
>DASXMM010000074.1:0-7704 GCA_036495665.1 Candidatus Acidiferrum sp.
GGGCCATCATCAAAACCAAGATGATGGCCTCAAGTTTTTTAGATGCCGTTGCAAATGAAAGCGTCACAAAGTCTTTGGAGAAAACGTAACCGTGATCGAATCTTCGCTGAAACGCCGAAGCAGCGCACTGATTGACGGACCCCACCGCGCCGGCGCGCGCTCCATGTTGCGTGCCTGCGGACTGCGCGATGACGATTTCACAAAACCCCTGATAGGCGTCGCGAACACCTGGATCGAGATCGGCCCCTGCAACTATCACCTCCGCGAGCTTGCTGTACATGTAAAAGACGGAATTCGCGCCGCCGGCGGTACACCTCTCGAGTTCAACACCGTTTCCATCTCCGATGGCATCACCATGGGCACGGAAGGCATGCGCGCGTCGCTCATCAGCCGCGAAGTGATTACCGACTCCATCGAACTGGTCACGCGCGGCAATCTTTTCGACGCACTGGTTGTTCTCGTGGGATGCGATAAAACGATTCCTGCTGGCATCATGTCTCTCGCGCGTCTCAATATCCCCGGTCTCGTGCTTTATGGCGGCTCGATTGCGCCTGGAAAATTTGAAGGCCACGCAGTCACGATTCAGGACGTTTACGAAGCCATCGGCAGCCACTCGCATGGCGATATGTCCGACGCGCGCCTCAAAGCGCTGGAAGAAACCGCGTGTCCTGGAGCGGGTGCGTGCGGAGGACAGTTCACCGCCAACACCATGGCGCTCGTTTGCGAATTTCTGGGCATCGCTCCCATGGGTCTCTCGAGCGTTCCGGCCACCGACTCTGGCAAGGCGCATGCCGGTAAGCGAGCCGGTGAGCTAGTCATGGATCTGCTCCGCGCCAACATCACACCGTCCAAGATCATCACCAAGGCCGCTATCGAAAACGCAATCGCAGGAGTCGCTGCGACCGGCGGCTCGACAAACTCCGTGCTGCATCTGCTCGCCATCGCCAACGAAGCGAAGATTTCGCTGACCATCGACGACTTTGACCGCATCAGCGCTCGTGTCCCAATCATCGCTGACCTCAAACCCGCCGGCCGCTTCGTCGCCACCGATCTCTATGCGGCTGGAGGCACTGCGCTCGTCGCCAACCGCCTTCTCGATGCGAAACTGCTTCGCGGGGATGCGTTGACCGTCACCGGCCGCACGATTGCGCAGGAAGCCTCTGGCGCCAAAGAAACTCCCGGCCAGGAAGTTGTGCGAAAAATCGACGCGCCCCTAAAACCCACGGGAGGCCTCGTCATATTGAAAGGCAATATCGCGCCAGAAGGTTGTGTCATTAAAGTTGCGGGCTCTAACTACGAGCACTTCCGCGGCCCGGCGCGCGTTTTCGATAACGAAGAAGCGGCGTTTGCTGCTGTCGAAAAAAATCAAATCAAGGCGGGCGATGTCGTCGTGATCCGCTACGAAGGTCCAAAGGGTGGGCCTGGAATGCGCGAAATGCTCGCCGTCACGGCCGCGCTTGTTGGCGCAGGCCTCGGCGGTTCTGTTGCGCTGCTTACCGACGGCCGCTTTTCAGGCGCTACGCGGGGCTTCATGGTTGGCCACGTCGCGCCCGAAGCGGCGAACGGCGGCCCCATCGCGGCCATCACCGATGGCGACATCGTCGTCTTCGATATCGCGAGCCGGAAACTCGACGTCGAACTGACCGACGCCGAAATTCAAAAGCGTCTCGCTACGTGGAAACCGCCTGCGCCGCGTTTTGCAAGCGGCGTGATGGCCAAATACGCTTTGCTCGTTTCATCCGCGGCAATCGGCGCGGTCACCGTTGTACCCGCATCCTTTGCTTCACCAACTCAGCCTCAAACAGTTGCGCCGGCTTCGCACGCGCAATTGGGAAGGACCCTATGAAGCTCACCGGCGCAGAAATCCTCTGCGAATCACTCACCAAGCTGGGCGTGCAGCACATTTTTGGGTATCCCGGTGGCGCGATTCTTCCCGTCTACGACGCTCTCGGCAAATCGAAGCTCCATCACATTCTCGTTCGCCACGAACAAGGCGCCACGCACATGGCCGACGGCTACGCTCGCGCAACGGGCGGCGTCGGCGTCGCCATGGCCACCAGCGGCCCCGGCGCGACGAACATGGTCACCGGTATCGCCACCGCCATGCTCGATTCTTCCCCCGTCGTCTGCATCACGGGCCAGGTGAGCAGCAAACTGCTCGGTTCCGACGCGTTCCAGGAAATCGATATCACTGGCATCACCATGCCGATCACAAAGCACAACGTGGTCGTCTCTCGCGCCGAAGATATCGCGCGCACCGTTCGCGAGGCATTTATCATCGCGAACACCGGACGTCCGGGGCCTGTTCTCGTCGACATCACGAAAGACGCACAACAAGCTTCCTGCGAATTTGATTGGGAAGCCTCGGTCCCCAAACTTCCGCAGAAACGCGTGCGCAATAATCACGATCAAGCCGAATTCGATCGCGCCATCGAGTTGCTGAACACTGCGAAGCGGCCCGTCATTCTTGCTGGCCGTGGAATCATGCTTTCCGGCGCGATGCGCGCCTTCGAGCAATTCGTTCGCACTTGCAATATTCCCGTCGCCATGACCCTGCTCGGCATCGGCTGCTTCCCTGCTTCCGATCCGATGAACCTCGGCATGATGGGCATGCACGGCGAAGCGTGGGTCAACCACGCGATTCAAGAATCCGATTTGCTGATCGCCGTCGGCATGCGCTTCGATGACCGCGTCACCGGTGACCTGCGCACCTACGCGAAGGGCGCCCGCAAAATTCACATCGAAATCGACCGCGCGGAAATTAACAAAAACGTGCAAGTGGATGCCGCTCTCATTGGCGACGCCCGCGAAACACTCGAAAAGTTGATCCCGCATATCGTGAATCCCGACCGCGGCCCGTGGCTCTCGCACATCAAAGAGCTGAAGGGCGATTCAGCGGTGCGGGATATTCAAAGCCTGCCTGACAACGGCCATCTTTACGCCGCCCACGTCATCAACGACCTCTGGAAAGAAACGCGGGGAGAAGCGATCGTCGTCACCGACGTCGGCCAACACCAAATGTGGGAAGCGCAGTACTACCACCACAACCAACCGCGCACGCTCATCACCTCCGGCGGACTTGGCACGATGGGTTTCGCGTTGCCCGCCGCAATCGGCGCCAAGTTCGCAAAACCCGACTCCGAAGTTTGGGTCGTGGTCGGCGATGGCGGCTTCCAAATGACGATGTGCGAGCTTGCCACCATCGTCCAGGAGAAAATCAGCATCAAGATCGCCATCATCAACAACGGCTATCTTGGCATGGTTCGTCAGTGGCAGGAATTTTTCTACGACAAGCGCTACGTTGCCACACCGCTGGTCGCGCCCGATTTTGCCGCTCTCGCAAACGCGTTTGGCATCCGCGGCGAACGCATTACGCAGCGCGGCGATGTGCTTCCCACGATTCGCTCCGCGCGCGAATCCAACGAAACCGTGCTCATCGACTTCCGCGTCGAGCAGGAAGATTCCGTGTATCCGATGGTGCCCGCAGGCGCATCGCTCCACGAGATGATTCGCCGCCCGAACAATCCGCTTGTCGAGACGGCGTCCGAACCATAGACAAAGAGGAATGAGCAAAGAGGACACCATGCAAACACTCGTCGCATACGTTGAAAATAAACCGGGCGTGCTCAACCGCGTCTCCTCGCTGGCCCGCCGCCTCGCCATCAACATCGATTCGCTGACGGTCGGCCCCACCGATAATCCCGAGATCGCGCGCATGACCATCGTCGCGCACACCGACGAAAAGGGCGGCCACCGCCTCGAAGCCAGCCTCGAAAAACTGGTTGACGTTCTTCTGGCGGAAAATATCTCCGAGCGCGCCCTGCTCGAGCGGGACCTGGCACTGATCAAAGTGCTGGCCGACCAGCAATCTCGTCCGCACCTGATGGAACTGATCAAAGTGTTTCGCGCGCGCGTCGTTGACGTAGCTCCCGAATCCCTGATCATCGAGGTCTCCGGAACCGTCGACAAAATCGACGGCCTCCTCGAAGTGCTGCGCCCCTTCGGCGTCCTCGAAATGGCCCGCAGCGGGCGCATCAGCATGACGCGCGGCGGCGATCTGTTGCGGCCCCCGGTTCCCTCGGCTGCTCCCGAGCAACCTGTGGTTGCGAGGTAATTTGTGACGAAGTGTGCTCAGCCGGGACCCCTGTTTTTTGTAACTGTTGCAGATAAACGACTTAAGTTTCCCGTAAGTGCTTTAGAATCAGTATTTACGAAAAGGCTTGTAAGCGTTGATTCTAAAATGGTTATCGTCACTGTATGACCCCGACACGCGTCCGGACGCCAATCGCCGCGCCCTCGGCGCTGGAAGTGGCAAAAGTCGCTCAGCGGGGATTCTAATTTCGGCCGTTAAACTCGGCACAAGAGGATACGAATGGCAAATCTCTATTACGACGATTCGGCTGATCTCGCTCTAATCCAATCTAAAAAGGTGGCCATCATCGGCTACGGCTCGCAAGGCCACGCACATTCGCTCAATCTCCGCGACAGTGGCGTCAGCGTCCGCGTTGGCCTCCCGGAAGGCAGCGCCTCGCGCGCCAAAGCGGAAAAAGAAGGCCTCACGGTCAATACGCCCGCGCAGGCTGCGGAATGGGCCGATGTCATCATGATCCTTGCGCCCGACACCAAGCAGCCCAAGCTTTATCGCGAGCAGATCGAGCCGCATCTCGGCAAAGGTAAGACGCTCATGTTCGCCCACGGCTTCAACATCCGATTCGGCACCATCAAGCCGCCCGAGAACGTCGATGTCTCGATGATTGCACCGAAAGCTCCCGGTCATCGCGTCCGCGAAGTCTTCACCGAAGGCGGCGGCGCGCCGGCGCTCATCGCCGTCGAACAGGACGCCAGCGGCAACGCCAAGGCTCTCGCGCTCTCCTACGGCAAAGCTCTCGGTTGCACGCGCGCCGGCGTCCTGGAAACCACTTTCACCGAAGAAACGGAAACCGATCTCTTTGGCGAACAAGCGGTTCTCTGCGGCGGCGTCA
The DNA here is from genome assembly GCA_036495665.1 of Candidatus Acidiferrum sp. Classification (GTDB taxonomy): domain Bacteria; phylum Acidobacteriota; class Terriglobia; order Acidiferrales; family UBA7541; genus Acidiferrum. The sequence continues at coordinate 4,983 of DASXMM010000074.1, forward strand.
GCGAACTCATCAAAGCCGGCTTTGACACGCTCGTAGCCGCCGGCTACCAACCTGAAGTCGCCTATTTCGAATGCATGCACGAACTCAAGCTGATCGTCGACCTCATCTATCGCGGCGGCCTGAGCTACATGCGCTATTCCGTCAGCGACACGGCCGAGCATGGCGATTACACCGCGGGACCGCGCATCATCACGCAGAAAACACGCGAAGAAATGCGCCAAATCCTCGCCGAGATTCGCGACGGCAGCTTCGCCAAGAAATGGGTCGCTGAAAATGAAGCGGGCTGCCCCAATTTTCTCGCCACGCGCAAACGGGAGCAGAGCCATCCCGTCGAGCAACTCGGCCCGAAGCTTCGCGCCATGATGCCGTTCCTGCATCCGGTCATCGCGCCCGGACTCGAAGAAAAAGCCGCCGCGTCGAAGAAATAATGAAACAATTCGACGCACCGGTGCGTCTTGACGGTTGACGGCCGGCTCAAATCGCGTGTGATGCAACGCAAGCTTTGCCGCAGCGACTCGCAAGATTCGTACATACGTCGCGCCGGTTGAATCTCTAAAATGATTTATAGAAATTGACGACTCGGGTTAGTTGACACGCTGCGAGTTTTAGGCAATTCTCTGGCGCCATGAAACGACCACAAGTTCCCCTTCAAGCCTCGGCTCCCTCTCTCGCGGAGCGCATCGAACTTCTGAGCGCCAAGCGCCAGGAAATCATTCGCCCCATTCTCGAACATCCGCGCGAATATGTGCTGCTCAGCGTGCGCGCCATGGCCAAGCGTCTCCAAACCGATCCTGCCACCGTGGTTCGTATCGTTCGCGGCCTCGGCTTCGCCAGCTACCGCGACTTCCAGCGCCACCTGCACGACCTCTCGATCGCTTTCGCCACGTCGCTCGACACGATGCAATCCGCGGGCAAAGTCACGAGCACAAGCATGCCCGCCTTTGTCCGTGACGCGCTGGAGCAGGATCTAAAAAACCTGCACGGGCTCAAGAACAGCCTCGATGCGCCGCGGCTGGTCTCTCTGGCGAAACGCTTCTATGACGCGCGCCGCATCGTGCTCTTAGCGGGCGATCTTGCTGCGTTCCTCGCCGACTATCTCGAATATCAAATCACGCTGCTTGGGTTGCCGGTTTTCACAGCGACATCCGCTGGCCGCATCGCCCACCTGGTCCGCACCGTGAACAAGAGTGACCTAGTGATGGCCATCAGCTTCCGCCGCGGCCTACGCCAAACCGTCGAGGGCGTGCATCTCGCGAAAGGCCGCAACGCCTACTGCGTTGGCGTCACCGACACTTACATCTCGCCGCTCGCCCGCGAGTGCGATGAAGTCTTCCTGGCGAGCGTCGAGTCCACCTCCTTTGGCGCTTCGTATTCCGCGCCGGTCGCCCTCGTCAACGCCATCCTCGCCGCCTGCGGCCAGTACCACCGCCCGCAAACGCTCGCCATCCTCAAAGAAATAGCCGAAGAGCAACGCAAAGGCTTTCGCTGGTACACCGTTTGATTCACGTCGCAGCGTAGCGAAACAAACGTTTCTGCCCTCGACCAATACCAACACTGCCTGCAATGAGTGCTTCATTGCTTACGCAGGTTCCCTAATTCTCGGCAAGCGATCCATTCATCCGTTGGGCAACATTTGTATCTCGCGTAGATTCTCGTTCTCGGCTATTATGTGTCGCGGCTTGTAGCAGGAGCTTGTTCGAACGATCGGCGTGCAGAAGGTTTACAGCAAACCTGGATCAATGAACGCATCTGCAAAATCGCGATTCGCGTTTCTCTTTTTGCCTGCACTATTTGCTGGCTTCTCGGCCTGCTTTCCCGCCACACTCGGAGCACAATCCGCTGCGCCCTTCGTTCCTGGGCCAAAGCCTCCCGATATCCCGCAAACATGGAAGCCATGGATAGGAGAGTACGGAACTCTCATACCACACCCCCCCGGTACGACCTTCGGTGCGGTCTATGCGTTGAGCGAAAAGGACGGCACGATCTGGATTCTCCAGCGCGAAGGCAAAGTGGACGAACCCACGTACAAGCTGGTAGAGAAATTCGCATTAAACCAGCCACTGCCCGACGATGCGCACGGCGGAAGATTGCATCGGGGTCCAGTCGAAGGTGTGGTTCCCGATCACCGGATACTTGTGATGGGCGACGTTGGAAACGTGAAAATTACTCCCGACTTCGATGCTCGCGCTCAAGTTTTAATCAAGCCTGTTGAACCTGTCGCTCAGCTTCGGGCCGAAGCTCTCGACGCTTCGCCCCCGCACGAAGGGGGCAATTTCCGCAAACCTGAGCTCGTCGAATTGTCTACGCTCGATCCAGCCATTCATCTGGACATCCGATACGCCACGACCAACGACTTTCTTGGCACGCCGGTATACACCCAAGCCCGGGCCTTTATGCAGCGGCCTGCTGCCGAAGCGCTTGTGCGCGCACTGAACAAATTGAAGCTGCTTGGTTACGGGTTGCTGATCCATGACGCTTATCGGCCCTGGTATGTGACAAAGATTTTCTGGGACGCCACGCCTCCTGAAGGCAAAATCTTCGTTGCCGATCCTTCGCAAGGGTCGCGGCACAACCGTGGTTGCGCTGTCGATCTGACCCTTTACGATCTCGCATCGGGAAAACCCATCGAAATGCCCGGCACTTACGACGAAATGTCGCCGCGCTCTTTCCCTGATTATCCCGGAGGCACATCTCTGCAGCGCTGGCATCGCGACCTGCTCCG
>DASXMM010000075.1:0-19963 GCA_036495665.1 Candidatus Acidiferrum sp.
GGCGATGGCGGCGCGGGCTTCTTTTTGGGCGTGGTAGTGGCAGAAGTGCGAAGACCCATCCTCAGAAGACGACGGTGAGGCACCCGCGCGGGGAGTGCCCCTTGATTCTCGGGGTAAACGGCAACGGCGGCCATCGGAGTACGTGAAGATGCATAGGGACACGCGGTCCTTGGGACTTAGAGAGGACATTGAAATTCTCCTTAGAGTTGAGTTTTGGGATTTGGTGACAGCAAAAAAAGCACACAGGCTGAAGCCTGTGCCACTGAAAGCAAAAAACGCCGGCGGGACGCCGGCGCTACAAATATGGGCCACAAAAACAGAAATGCCTCGCGGGTCGCGAGGCACAGTTCTGAACGGCAAGATTATACCAGAGAGATAACGCGGTTCAAAGCGGAATTTGTCAAAACAGAAGAGTCAAATCCGGTAGCCTTAAAACCCGTGGTATCTTCATCAGCGCGTTTCCCAGGCGTTCCACCATTGCGTCAGCGTTCTGCTGGACGGCCCCTTGAATTGGGATAGGCCGGATCTTAGGTGGGCTCCTCCATTTCTTTCTCTGGCGTTCCGGGTGTCATTCCTGGTCCTCAGACCCGTCCCGCGCCGACCGACGCCGCACGCGGATAGACGTTCTCGTCAATTTCCCGCGTCGCACTCCTATTGATTTCAATCGAACCTTTGAAGTCCGCGTCCTGCTCGATCGTGATTTGGGCTGTCGTCAAATTGCCGATCACCGCACCGCCCTTCCGGATCTCGATCCGTCCCCTCGCACTCACATTTCCTTTTACATAGCCGTGCACGATCACATCGCGGGCGTGGATGTCGGTCGTTAGCTTTGCCGTCTTTCCGACCGTCACATTCCCCTCGTCAAGCTCGATCAGTCCTTCGACCGCGCCATCGATCAGCAGATCCTCCGTGCCAGTGATGTCACCCTTCACATGCATGCTCGACCCCAACCACGTAGTCGGCCGGTCCGCTATCGAATCTAGTGGACGAATCAGATCTATGCTCTTCTTTTCAGCAAGCAAATCTTTTAGTTCCAAACCGACAACTGGGGACGTATTTGGTTTCTTCGTACTCCACATCGAACCCTCCCAAATCCCTCGGTCTAGCGCTGCGACTGAATGCTTCGCACCGATCTTCCATTGCGGTCCACTCGTGAGGGGGTTGGATCACTCTCAGGATCGGGCGACGGAGAAGTGTTAGCGTTAGGAGCCCAACAGTGAACTGTCAGAACTACCAGTGTCGGGGCCTTCTACCCTGAATCCCTGGATGCGCATTCGTTTAGGATTTGTGAATGGAGCCCGGTAAGTCCGCTAACCATCCCTCCTGGTATCCGCTAACCATGCCCCTTGGTACTGGAACCGACCTTACTTGTGAGCGCGTTAAGGAGTCGCGACCGACTGTCACTTTTTACAGTTTGCGGAGACCGAAGTCTGCCATACCCTCCGCGTTATCCGAAGGTCGGTGCCTTCAACACGGTGCCCAAGTGCAACACGGTTTTCTTTGTTGGGAGTGCACTGAAGCATTTTATGGTTTCCGCATCCACCGCGACTCCCAGCCAGCGGGATAAGAAGGGAAGCGCTGTCTCGATTTCAGGGGAAAAAAGATGAACACCAACAACAAGGAGACGAAACAATGGTGTCAACCAGGTTCTCACGCACGATCATGAGCAGTCTGCTGTGTGGAGGGGCACTTTGCATCGCGTTCACTCTCGCAGCGGCCGCGCAAGTGAAAACAGACACGTCAGTAGAACACGGCCCCGCAACCAAACAAGTTACGGTGCAGAGCGGTGAGATTGTTTTTATCAGCGGTGACAGTGTCGTTATCAAAATGGAAGACGGCACGTTTCGTAATTTCGAACACGTTCCGGACAGCCTGACATTCATGGTTGATGGAAAGCCGGTGAACATCCACAACGCAAAAGTCGGTATGAAACTGGAGAAACAGGTTGTCACGACGACTACGCCGAGGGTCATTACCACCGTCCAGACAGTTACCGGCAAAGTTTGGTCCGTCCAACCGCCGAACTGGGTCATCCTTACAATGGAAAACGGCGAAAACCAGAAGTTCAACATTCCTAAAGACCAGAAGTTTACGGTAGATGGAAGGGTAACGGATGCCTTCGGCCTCAAAAAGGGGATGGTCGTGAACGCACAAAAGGTGGTTGAGGTTCCGGAGACTGTGGTGGCACAAGAATTCAAACGGACGGGCAAGATGCCACCCCCGCCACCGGCGCCCGCAGCCGATGTTCCAATTCTAGTTGTGCTGATGCCGACTGCCGGTCCTGCCTCGCCGGTTGAAACGGCTGCCGCCGAGCCCGCACCTACGAAACTGCCGAAGACTGCCAGCGAAGTGCCGCTTATTGGACTGCTTGGCGCGGTTCTTTGCGCGGTCTCTATTATGGGCAGGGCGATTCGGAAGACTGCTTCCCTGTTCGCCAGTCCGAGAGGCTAACACACAAGAGCCAGTTTGCATGCCCCGTGAACTATAGGAATAAAGTTACGAGAGTTCTCAGAGGTTTCGAGAGGCTCCTGTTCATTCTCGGCCTCCTTCTTATTTTCGCTTACCTCGCTGATCGAATTTACATCACCAGCTTTACTCGGGGGGAGTTAAAGACGTTTTCGCGAGGCGATGTAAACGGGGCGAGCGCTGGAACCTCAAACGCTTTGCCTCAAGTCCAGGGAAATCCGGACTTTCGGCTCTGGTCAGATAAGCGCATCGCGGCGTTCAAGACCAATCTCAGCAACGGTCTCGCGCGCCCGCTGGCTGTACTCAAAATTCCTAGCATCGATCTCGAAGTTCAGGTGTTAGAGGGGACCGACGATCTGACGTTGAACAGGGGGCTCGGTCACATCATAGGTACAGCTGCTCCGGGAGGCGACGGAAATATCGGAATCGCAGGCCACCGGGACGGGTTCTTCCGAGGGTTGAAAGACATCCACCAAGGCACCACCATTGAACTATTTGCACCAAACAAGAATGCGCGTTATCTTGTGGACGAAGTCCTCATTGTTGATCCGGAAGATGTTTTCGTTCTTCGACCTCGATCAAAACCTTCGCTAACGCTGGTGACCTGTTATCCGTTTTACTTCGTTGGCAGCGCACCCCGGCGCTACATAGTTCACGCGACTATCGAAAATCAGGGCCAGCTAGAGGATACGCGGCAATAACGTCTGTCGAGAAGGAACGAAAGCAAGGGATTCTTGCGGGAAATTCACTTCGGAACCTGAGCCGCCCACGACTTCATGCGGCTTCTGCAAGTACTCGCAATTCGGCTTCGGGGACGGCAAACACCGAGGCGCCACAGTCCAGGCAGGTCAAAATGTCTGGGAACACCCAGACGATGGGCTTGTCAATGCCTTTCAGTCCGGGAAAATGGATGGCAATTTCCCCGGTAAACCTGCGTTGATTAAGCGAGCCGCATAATGCACATCCAGCGCTGCGGACATCCGTACTGACGCCTCCTACAAACGCAGAGTTTGCCATGTCGACCTCGATTCAAGGTGGCAGCCAAAGCTGGAGAGCCACCTTACATTGTAGTGGTACTGTCCGATACCGTACCAACTTCCTGGATGAATAACAAGCCAACATTGCGTAACAAAACTGAGGACTTCAAGAAGTCCTGATCAGCCCCCTACCGGAAACTGACCTAGGCCCAGCGGGAAAAGTGATTGCCGGCATTTGCTGGAATGATTTATTGTGGCGTGCGTGTAAACGTTTGTTCGGCGGCGTAGGTTGGCGAGCTTGGTCGGGATGAAAATGGGGCGTTTGAGTTTTGAGGAGGTCGGGATGTTGAAACGATCGTCGTGGTCGCGGCGGGAATTTGTGGGTACTGCTATTTCCACGGCTGCGGTGGGGGCGCTGCCCATGCATAGTTTGCTGGCGTCTGTGAAGGGAAGTGGGACGGACTTGGCTGGCGCGGCGGCGTCTGGTGCGGAGTGGAAAGACGAGGGCGTTTTGTTTCTGGATAAGTCTCCGCACGCGAAGTTGCGGAACGTTCCGGTGCGCGCGGTGACGATTACGCAGGGGTTTTGGGGGGCGCGGCGCGAGATTAATGTGAAGAGCAGTATTCCGTCCATGGAGAAATTGCTGGAGGCCAATGGGCGGATGGACAATTATTTGCGGCTGGTGGGGAAGAGCGATGCGCCACAGCGCGGGCCGGTTTATTCGGACTCGGACGTTTACAAGTGGACGGAAGCCGCGGGCTTTGCGCTGCAATCCGGCGATCGGCCAGAGCTGCACGCGCTGGTGGACAAAATCATCAAGGAAGTTGTTGCGGTTCAGGAGCCCAGCGGATACCTGAATACGTACTACGTTGGGGATAAGGCGAAGATGCGCATGGAGCCTCGGGTGCAAAGCTCGGGTCACGAACTTTACAACCTTGGGCACCTGATGCAAGGCGCTATTGCGGTTTACCGGGCGAACGGCGACCGGACGTTGCTCGATGCGTGCATTCGTTTTGTGGATGGCTACCTGCTGCCGAGTTTCGGTCCGGGAGCAGACAAAAAACCAATTTTTTCGGGACATCCCGAAATTGAAATGGCGCTTATTGAGCTATACCGGACCACAGGAGACAAGCGATATCTCGATTTTGCCGGATATATTCTGCAGAGCGATGACCGCATCAAGACGCCCAAGGATGGGTATGGAGGCTACGTTTATCACTTCTGCGGGATTCCATTTACCACGCGCACGCATCTGGAAGGACACGCGGTGCGCGCGATGTATGCGTGTTGCGGGGCCACGGACTATTATCTGGAAACAGGCGACCAGTCTTACTGGAAGACTCTCAACGTGCTTTGGGAAGACCTAGCGTCCCGACAAATGTACGTGACCGGGGGAGTTGGGGCGCGCAGCGAGGGCGAGGCGTTTGGCGATGCGTACGAGCTTCCGAACTTCACCGCTTATGGGGAGAGTTGCGCGGCGATCGGCAACATGATGTGGAACTGGCGCATGCTCGCCGCCACTGGGGATGCGAAATACGCGGATGTGGTCGAGCGCGCGTTGTATAACGGCATCAATTCGGGGATGTCGCTCGATGGGACGCTTTATTGCTACCGCAATCCGCTGGGCTTCGATCCATCGGGCGGTGACCAGATTCGCAATCCGTGGTACGACACGACGTGCTGCCCGCCGAATCTGGAGCGCACGTTTGCTTCGTTGCCGGGATATTTTTATAGCACGAGCAAGGATGGGCTTTACGTTCACCTGTACGATAATTCGCAACTGGATTGGCATTTGGAGGATGGGACTGGTCTGAAAGTGGTGCAGAAGACAAATTATCCGTGGGATGGCGGCGTGGAAATTGCGGTTTCGCCGGCGAAGGCTGCGGAGTTTACGTTTTATGTGCGCATTCCTGGGTGGTCGAACGGGACTCAAGTCTTGGTGAATGGCAAAGCGGTTTCTGGAGTGACTTCGGGGCAGTACCTGGCGTTGAAGCGGCGCTGGTCTTCCGGCGATGTGATCCATTTGAAGTTCGGGATGACGCCGCAAGTGTTGGAGGCAGACCGGCGCGTTGTGGATGACTACGGGCGCGTGGCCGTTCAGCGTGGGCCGCTGGTTTATTGCCTGGAGCAGCTGGACCAGCCTGGCGGAACTGCTTTGTTTGATGTAGCGCTGGACCTTCGGCGGAATGCGCCGGCGGAGTTTCACGAGGAAGTGAAAAGCGATTTGCTGGGTGGAATCGTGGTGTTGAAGCATATGGGGGCGGCGTACGAGAGGTCCGCCGAGGACGTGGAACTTTACCGGCCATACGCGGCGAGTGCGTCGAAGGAAAGCGCGGTGGAGTTGAGATTTATCCCTTATTACGCCTGGGCGAATCGCGCGGCGACGCCGATGCAGGTTTGGACGCCGGTTTTGCGCGCGTAGATCGGTTGGCGGTTGAAAGCGCGAGCCAGTACAGTCTGACATGGGACATGGTAGACTTTAGAGGTCGGATGTTGAACATCCCGCGGACGAAGAGCGAAGAACCCATACACGTCCCGTAAAATGATGCTGCGATTGCCGCCCGGAGGGTTGTGCATGACCGGGGCGACCGGAGAGAGCGTGTGTTTCGGCCGGTAAAGAGTGGAGAAGCTCTCGAAAACGGGAGGAGTTGGTTCGACGAGGCGTTGCTTCGAGGCAGAAATCGAGAGCTTTCGCTTCGAGGATGTTTCGCACGTGATTGTGCAAGCAAAAGTTTAGGGGCGTAGCTCAGTGGTAGAGCAGCGGCCTTTTAAGCCGAAGGTCGTGGGTTCGATCCCCACCGCCCCTACCAACCTAACCGACTGAGAAAGCATGTGCTTGTTCGGGTCCATTTTTCCGTGTACCCCTCGTGTACCCCTTCCTAGCAGTTCGGACACAGCACTTTCGCCTCAAGTCGCCTCAGGAAAACTGGATATGCCGGCTCGCGGACGTGTGGATTGGCTGATTGCAGGGCACACTTCCTCCAGGCGGAGTAACTTCCGGTTAGCCCGGCAAGAAACCGACTCGGCACATTACAGGATGCCCCTTCGAAAAAGTTTCTTTAGCCAGGTAATATGTTCTGATCTTCGACACGACTCAAGTCGCGCTTTCATACGAGTCTTGACCTTATGGACAAAGAGCAGAGCACGCCGCAAGGTATGGAGCACTCGAAAATAATCGCTGAGGTGGCAAAGGAGACGTTGGAGCCTCTCGGCATCTTCCAAAAGGGCCGCTCGCGGAGCTGGATCGACGACCGTGGGTGGTGGATCGTTAACATTGAATTCCAGCCGTCTGGAAGCAGCAAAGGCAGCTATCTCAACGTTGCGGCCATGTGGCTATGGGACGAGAACGACTTTTTTACGTTTGATTTTGGAAATGATGTAGGGGGTCGAATTGCGGGTTTTGTCGAATACGTCGACGAAAAGCAGTTCACTCCGGAGGCGCTTAGGCTTTCGTCGTTAGCAAAGGCTGAAGCGCTCAGGCTACGCAGCAAGTTTGTTTCGATCCACGATGCCGCTCTTTACCTGCCAGCCAAGGCAAGGCGTGACGACAGTCCCTGGACGAAATTGGCGGCTGCGATTGCTCTGGGATATGTCGGAAAGACGTTCAGAGCACGACGGCTCTTCAAAAGCCTCGAACGTAAGGAACCGGTCCATGAATGGGAATACAAGCTCCAAGAAAGGGCCCGAGGATTCGCTGAAAGTTTGGACAGTCCAAACGATTTTCAGCGTTATGTCAAAGAGGCGATTTGGAGAACTCGCAAATTGCTGAAACTGCCAGAGAGAACGGAGTTAGGTTCCTTCGACGAGAAGCAGCATCATGGTGTCTCGCGGCTCCTGAGAGCCAGGTTCGAGGTGTTGCGGACGATGTTCCGATGAGGGCAATTCTTGTGCGCCAGACGCCTGGTATTCAGCTAGGAGCAGCCGTAAGAACGTAGCTTTTCAAGAAACAGGGCGGCAATCCTGAGTTTCGGTCATTCTGAAGCTAAGTTCCGAATTGCCCGTGATCCTCTCGGAATCACCCAAAATGCCACCGAAGCTCTCAACTTCTCACCGGCGCAGTTCTAGCCTTATTCGTTTCAGGGTAACCTATGATTCGTCAACAACCAGCGATCCGCGCTTAGCGGTATGAAGTGACCGTCAGGGACCCCTGAATGGGACGCTCACGGGAACTCGCATTTGACGTCTAATCTGCAACGTCGACGATGTCGGATAAAGGAAGGAATAAAATGCCGAATGAAATTACGTTATCTGTGAACGGCACGAAGCAGGTCGTGTCTTCGGCGCCTGAGACGCCCTTACTGTTCGTGCTACGCAATGAGCTGAAGCTGACCGGGCCGAAGATGGGCTGCGGCATGGCGCAGTGCGGTGCGTGCGCCGTCCTGCTGGATGGCGAAGAGATTCGCACCTGCATTACTCCGATTTCGTACGCCGTGGGCAAGCAGGTCACCACGATGGAAGCTTTGCCGGGGGTTTGGGCCGCTCAGAAGGGATTGAGCGCCGTGGACGCCGGAAGAACCTTGCATCCTGTGCAGCAGGCGTGGATCGATGAGCAGGTGCCGCAGTGCGGGTATTGCCAGAGCGGCATGATGATCGCCGCAGTGCAATTGCTCGCGAAGAACCCGAATCCGACCGTCGCGCAGATTAAGGATGCATTCACGAATACGCCGCCCTCACCGCATCTGTGCCGCTGCGGAACGTACGCCGCGATTATCGATGCCGTGCAGCGCGCCGCGCAGGCGATGAAGGGAGCGGCGCGATGATCGCCACAACGAACCAGTGTGAGACTCCTATGTGGGCGCCGACGATTTCGCGGCGCGGCTTTGTGAAAACAGGCGGAGCGCTGTTTGTCTCTCTGGCAATTCCCCTGCGTTTCAGCGGTCTGGCTGCCGCCGAGAATCCGGCTTCAATTGATCCAACTTCGCCGGCATCGTGGCTGGAAATTCGCAGCGACAACGCGATCGTTGCACGAACCGGGAGAACAGAAACCGGCGTTGGAATGACCGGATACTACCCGCAGACGATTGCCGAGGAGTTGAACGTACGGCCGGAAACGATCACCTTAATCATGGGCGACACCGACCGCACGCCGGACGGAGGATTTTCCGCCGGATTTCTGACGGGCATGAGCAACGTGAGGAAAGTCGCAGCCTACACGTATCAGGCGCTGCAGGGACTGGCCGCGGTGCGACTAGGTGTGCCGGTATCGTCGCTCAGTGTTAGCGACGGCATCGTGTCCGGTGGTGGCAAGAAGATCAGCTACGGCGAATTGGTGCAAGGGCAACATCTCGAGCTGAAGATTCCGGTGAAGGGCGCGTTAGCGCAACCCAATCCTGCAGGCTGGGTTGGCATGACCTCGCTCGATGGGCTGACGGTGACCGGCGATCCGCCAATGAAGGCGGTGAGCGATTTCAAGGTCATCGGAACATCGTTTCCGGCGGGACACATTCCCGACAAGATCACCGGAAAAACGCAGTGGAGCTGCGACTTGGTGCTTCCGGGAATGCTGCACGCGCGCATGGTGCGGCCGGCAACGTTGGGATCGACGCTGGTTTCCGCAGCTGCCATCGACAAGACGAAGTTTCCGACCGCGGAAGTAGTTCGGAAAGGCAATTTGCTTGCCGTCGTTTCTCCGAACGAGTGGGAAGCGGTGCAAGCCGCATTGAGCGTTTCCGGCGCCACGAAGTGGACGGAATGGTCCGGCTTGCCCGGCAGCGAGAATGCCACCAAAGCGATCCGCGAGTACAAATGGGAGAAGCCGTCGGGGAGCAAGGGCAAGGCCGCTGAAACTACCGCTGCACTACAAAGCGTCACCAGGAAAATATCGGCGACATACGAGCAAGGATATGTCCGCCATGCGCCCATCGGCCCGTTCGTGGCCGTTGCGGATGTGCAGAGCGATGGCAGCGTGACGATTTGGACCCATTCAGCGCAGTCGCAGGGGTTGCGCGCGCGGATTGCGTACATGCTCAGCATTCCAGTCGAAAGAGTGGTCGTGCGGTGGATGGATCAGTCCGGGCAATATGGGCGAACAACGCTCGGCGGCGACGGAGCTGAGGCGGATGCGGTGATCTTGTCGCAGTTGACGGGAAAACCGGTACGCGTACAGTGGACACTGCAAGAGGACATGGCGTGGTCGTCGGTTTCGCCGGCGTGGGTTTCCGACATGAGCGCAGCGCTCGACGCAAAAGGACACATCATAGCGCTGCACAGCGCGCAATACTCGCCGCACATGTTTGATCCGCGTCCACTCGGCGCGCTGCTCGCGGGACTGCCCACCGCGACATCGAAACCGGGCAACTGGGTGGCCACGGAATGGCCATACGACAGAATCGTGAACAGGCTGGAAGACGCGTATGGAATGCCGAATCTCGCGGGTGATTCGGCGAATGGCGGGCTGCGCGGCAACATCATGCGCACTCCCGGACAGCGGCAGCAGAACTTCGCACTGGAAGGATTGATCAACGAAGCAGCGGCTGCGGCGGGCGCGGACCCGATCGAGTACCGCTTGGCACACACTACGGACGAGCGCATTATCAATCTGCTGAACGCGACGGCGAAGGCCGCGAACTGGGAAACGAGACCGTCGCCACATCGCGGTGCGCGTGGCGCTGGCAGCACGCAGGTGACCGGACGCGGCGTGTGCGTGATGATTCGCGAGAATGCGTACTGGGTAGGAATTGCCGAAGTTTCGGTTGTGCCGAGCAGCGGCGAATTGAAGGTGACAAAGTTCACGATTGGCGGCGAGCCGGGAAAGATCATCAATCCGCGGCAACTGGACCGCTGCATGAAGAGCGGCGTGGTCATGGGTCTGAGCGAAGCATTGAAGGAAGAGGTCACCTTCGACAAGTCCAAGGTGACGAGCACCAACTGGAGCCGATACAAGATTCTGACCATGGAAGAGATGCCAGACATCAAAGTGGTGCAACTCTCGCGCGATGATAAGGGATTTGGCGGGGGATCGGAGGCAGCAAACGCGATCGTCCCGCCGGCCATCACTGCCGCCTTCTTCGACGCGACGGGTGTACACGCCCGCAGAATCCCGCTAACGGCCGCGTACGTGACCAAGCTGCTCAAAGGCTAGCGCGGAACGGCATTTGTCAGCTCACAATGGCGGGCGGATGGTCGGCAAACCGAAAGCGATCAGAGCAGTATCCGGGCGCTCGCATTACTACCTGGTTGCCCGTCATCCGTCTGGTGATCCGAATGATGCTGTGGAAGGGCGCTTAGACACTTCGCTGGTACACTGGACCATTTGCCGGCGAGGCCGAACCATGATGCCGAACAAGGGATCTAAGCAATTCAGACAGTGGCTCGCGAACCCCCGCAAGCTGCTTTGGCTGTGCCTGTTGTTTGGATTGCTCGCCACAGCTTCGCTGAACAGTGCGATCCTACGGAATCCTCTTGGATCGATCGCGAATGCACAAAAAGAACCGGCGACAAGCTCATCTTCATCACCGTCTTGTTCTTTCACGTCGGCTCCTGGCCTAACTCTAAGGTGCATATCGTTTCAAGGTCATCTATATGCCGCCGCGGACGTTAATTTGCAATCGCACGAAATCGTCTTTACGACCTCGGACGATGGCAAGAGGGAGACATTCCCGGTGATTGTCAGCAACCTCTCCAGCGTTGGCATGAAGCCAATCCTGGTCACAAACGCTGGAATCTATGGCACTGACAACCGGCCGCTTGGTTTGCTAATTTCATCCAAAGGAAGACTGCACGACGTGAACACCGCAGCCGGAGCCGCGCGCGGAAACTTCTCGTGGGATAGCGCGGTATTCCAAATCTCGAACGACGGCACAGCTGCCATCATGTCCGCGCGCACTTGGCAGAACAGCCCGCGAACGATTGCGGCCACGCAATCCGGCCCGCAACTCGCCAGCTCGGGCAGGATCAATCAAAGCTTTCGGGCTCAATCCAAGTGGTCTTTTCGAAGAACAGCCATTGGAGTTGATCAATCGAATCCACGGCTCGTTCACCTGGTGGTAAGTCGCGATGCCGTAACCTTGTTTGAGCTGGCAGCTTTCATGGTTAACGAGATTCACTGCTCGGAAGCCCTTCACTTGGACGGTGACTTGTCCGCCTTCTACATTCCATCCGCACCCGACAAATTTTTCTTCTCCGATCCCGGAGAGCGGATCGTCACAGCGTTGAGCGTGATAAAAAAAAGGGTTAAGTGACTTCGGGATGAAAGACCCTTCCAGATCGGGCCAAAAGGTGGCCGCACTGATGGAAGAACGAGACGCATAGCTCAAGCCACCTAATGCCACTGACGTTGAACTAAAGAAGCGAACGCCCACGAAACGCTGATTAGATTCACGCGCTCGGGCTTTGTTGCGATAAAGGCTCAAAATACTGCAGCGATAATTCCTTAGTCTGTCCTTCCGGTAACCACCATTCTTTGGTTTCGCTTCCAGATTCAGTCCGAAATACATATACGAAACAATTGTCGTAGTGGCTGTATGCGTCGCTTTCGAAAATCAGAATCTCTCCCGCCACAAACGTCGAGGTCGGTCCGCTTTTGAAGCCCTGCTTCACGCGATAGCGGCTACCGGCGAAAAAAATCGGCTGCGTGTAGCTCATAGTTTATCGCTCGAAAATAGGCAAGGCTCGGCTGTTGGTCAACTCACATATGTTATGAGATTTGGGTAAACTGTCATGGCTATGGACTACCGCATCAGGAATAATTTTAAGCTCGGATCACCGTTTTGACGGCTGGGCACTGTGTAAGGCTATCAACTTAGCCGCCATCTTTGAACTGACCTCCGTGGACTCGTCTTTGTAGTGCCGCGCCCCCTTGTTTTCAATTTTAATTTCAGTGACCACTCCACTTGAGACGGCGGCTGCTAAGTAAGAACTTACAGTCTCCGAGGTCAGGACGTAATTGCCACCACTCCAACCATGATTGCCGAGTGACAATCTCCAATTATTATCACCTGGATTTACGAAAAAGATGCTCATGTAGGCACCGGGGTTACTGCCAGATGGATACTTTTTGTCAAACAATGAAAAGCCCGTCCGTTCCTGGGTCAAAATCTCGAGTAGTTGCTGAAATACTGGCAACTCCAGAGGTAACTCAAATCCATAGCGAAGCGGACCAAGTTCCTTCAATCCTGATAAACTTTTGAGGCGCTCATTTAACATATTTACTCCCATTCGCTTTGGCCCATTCTAAATATGCGTTTGTGCCCATTTTTCTGAAATTGGGCATTTCGCCGGTTTTGACAGTCTGGAAAAAAGAGAAACAATGCCTCCAACTTGATTTGGCCTCATCTTTTTCAATCCAGGCGTGATATCCCATCTCCTTCCAGTTCAGAGACTCGTCAGAGTTTTCAACTTTGAGTAACGCGGCAGCTATCTGCTCACCCCAGGAAATTGCTTTCTCAGATGACTCTGCCGTGATGAATATGCCGGTCGACGATTCGAAATCTTCAGCAACGCTTTTGCGATAAAGATCGTAAGCCTCAGGCTCATGATAGTTAAATCCCACTAAATAACGGTTCATGCTTTAAATTCTATCGAGGGCAAGCCGGGATGTCGATTTGGAAAGTAGGGAATTGGGTTAGGAAAGAAGCAGTGTAAGGCTCCCCATTAGATAAGACGATTCGGGCCTCATTTTTAGTTAGAACTGCAAAATCCAAGAACGCCTCGTCCGGAGTACGATTTTCTACTTCGCGATGAGGACGGTCGTAATTGTACTCCTCCAGATACCGGCCGATGTTTTCTCAACAGTGGCGTCTATGATGTTATATCTCAAAGGCTACGTCGGGTCGGAATCGATTAACGCACTTTCCGTAGCATTGAAGAACTCTTGCCCCAAGTTTGCTACGCGGTGTCAGTTGATCTGGCCCGTTTTTCCCTGCAACTCGGGTGAACCCTTCCCATCGGTAAGCACGACAGGATCATTGCTCCAGGCGGCCTTCAGATCGGCCTCGATTTGCTCTTGTCGCGACCGCGTCCAAGGGGCGTAGTGGCGCTCTGTAATGCGGATGCTACTGTGCCCGAGAAGTATGGAAACCCTATCGAGCGGAACGCCAGCGAGTAACAACTCTACAGCGAACGTATCCCGGAGTCTGTGAGCATGGCCGGTCGGCACCTTTGCCAATTCAAAAAGTCGCTGAAGCCTGCGCTGCCATTTTCCTTTAGCGCTTCGCACGGTTGACTTGCCTGTCCAAAAGAAATAGCGTGCGCTGGAATGAGGGGCAGCGTTCAGCGCTTTGACAACCATTTCTGGCAGAACGCAATAGACATGCACTCCCGTCTTCTCAGTGTGCAGCAGCAGCTT
This sequence comes from Candidatus Acidiferrum sp., assembly GCA_036495665.1. GTDB lineage: Bacteria > Acidobacteriota > Terriglobia > Acidiferrales > UBA7541 > Acidiferrum. The sequence continues at coordinate 13,729 of DASXMM010000075.1, forward strand.
GTTGCCCTCAATCCGGTTCATGTCAAGCTGGACCGCATCACCGATTCGCAGGCCCGAATAGCGCAACAGGAGAATGAAAGCGCGCAGCCGTTGGGCATTGCGAATACCCGCGCTCTTGCCATAGGGTCCGAGGGCAGTAAGTATGCGGATCATTTCTTGTCGAGTGAAAGGCATTGTCGGCTTGTTTGGAACCTTGGGAGCCTTCAGTTCAGTTGTCGGATTGTCGTCAATCCATTTTCTTTTCTCAGCGAAGCGCATGAATGCCCTGAGCCTTTCCAACTTCTTGAGGCTTGTGCGCGGCCCCTCTGTCCACGTCGCGCGAAACGTTGCAAGTGTGTCCAGGTCTAGCTGGGTGAGAAATTGCAGTTTGAAGGTGACCGCAAAACTGTCAAGCTGCCGGAAGAGCAGGCGGTATTTGTACAGCGTGGAGTCGTTCAGCTTCCGTGCTACTGCGTCCGAGATAAATTTTTCATGAGCATCCTTGATCGTGACTTGGTGTTCCTGCTGGCGCGTGCGCCGATCCTCAGCCTCCCACTCGCGGATCATCTCTTGCGCTCGCTGCCAGTCACGAACTTTCAGAGACTCACGAATTTGCTTTCCACCGAGTGTACCGTCAACCCAAACAGGGCACTGGCAGTGTCGGTGTTTGCGACCCTTTGCGCGTTGCTTGCAGTTCCTTCGATGGCGGCGATAGATGGTCAGCATGGTGGAACACTCCTAGCGGACATTGGACTTCGATGATAGACGATGATGAACGCGTTCGAGCACTTTCTGAGGAATTCGCAGCGTGACGTACCGCCTCTTGTGGCGTGGACTCCGCTCGCCGATCACGAGCACTCCCGGCTCGTTCTCGAATAACTCACGAACTTTATCAGCACTCAGATTCCACATTTCGGCGATTTCCGTAACGGCATAGTGCCGCTCGATGTGCACCGAAGTCTCGATTTGGGATGGTACGGACATTTGCGTGGCAGCGACTCCTCAACGGCTTGCGAAGATCGACGAGTACCTCGTCGAAGAAGCTCTCCGGCCCCCGTGCTTTCTTAAGGAAGATTCTTCTTGCATTCGGCCAGTCGGAGAGCTACGCTAACGTAAACATGCTACCAGCATGTAGGAGAATCTGTCAATCATGATGTCGATCCTCAAAAAGAAGCCCCGCCATGAAGTCATTTCGATTCGACTCAACGAGGACCGTCTCAAGCTTTTGGAGCGCTACCAGAAACTTCTCAGCGAACAATTGGGCCGCAGCGTGTCTCTGGGGGAGGCTGCTTTTCTCGTTATCGAGGAGCGCGTCGTTGGCATGGACCGCGAGGCAGCGCGCCATGAAATGCTCAGGACGCCGACGGCTTCCCTCTATCACATTCGCAAGAAGTGGGAATCGCAGCACACTCTGACTGCCGCTGAATGGGATGTTCTCGCGCAGTACGTACAGATCGGCACAGAAGAAGGGGCTCAGGAGCCACCTTTGCTTTGGCCTGCAATTCCATCCAGGGAGTCATACCTCAGATTATTAGATGCCTTCGAAGCCGTTTATCAGAACCGGAAGGAGCATGCCTCGCAGCACACCTGGTATTACTTCGGGAACCTTGGCGGCCACTTCACCGACGTTCGGCTCTCCGATAAGGACGCCGAACAAAGACATCAAGCAGTTTTGAGGCAAATTTCGAATCGCAGGGAGCTTCTCAAGCCGGGGGAGAAATGGAAGAACCCCGGCTCAATTGGAAGATGCTTCTTAGCCGCGGTTAATGATGAAGGAGTTGAGAGCACGAGACTCGATCAAGTCCTTGCCCCGTACTGGCCGACTCTCTGGGGCCTCGCCGCCCGGGGCCATTGGTTTCGACACGAGCGCCAGCCCGTGCGGAAAACGGGTCCAAACGAAGATGATTTCCGCCGCCGAATTATCCTTCCCGATCCGATCAAAGTCGGTGACCTGAGGCTATCGTTCACCACGACAGGTGGCCCGGAGCTGGGCGTGTACATCGACTTTGGCCCAACACGCCGTGTGACCTATCTCATTACTCGGTACTCCGACCTGGCCGAGTTCCGGGCCATGCTCGAAGGATTGACGGCCAAGCGTTCCTGGAATGGCAGGCACTTTCGCGTGACGCCTTCCGAGGAAAAGGGGGCAGCGAAGTTCACGTTGTGGCTCCGGCAGAGTGATGTGGGCATCGACTTCACCGAGAGCGAGTGGAATGCCCTCCGCGAACTCTTTCAGAAGGCGTGGGCGATTCCCGAAATTCAGCGGTGGTTGCAGGAGCTACAGAACGAGTATGGCGAACAAGGTTGATTGCGAGAATCGTTGGTCTTCCCCGCGTTCTGTGAAGAGCGGTGCCTTCGGCACCGGGAGTTGGACGGACACGCCACCCCAAAATGGGTGCTGCACAGCGCCGCTCGACAACCCCTTTGCGCGCCACCACTTAGCGAAGTCTTCGCTGTTGCGGAAAATTCGCAGCGCTCTTCGTTAACTGCTTGATTTGGCTGGCGTGTTTTTGAAGCGCCGGTTTTTCTGCGAGTTTCCTTATCGGAGGTTCTGCTGTGCCGAACGATCAACTCCGCAATCGCACCGTCGGTTCTAAGGTTACCGAATCGGAGTATGCGCGGCTCTCGGCTATTGCAGAACGCCGGGGTGTGACTCTCGGTGAATGGTGCCGTGAGGTGCTGCTAGCCTGTGCCAATGACTCACAGGAAGTGACGGCAACCGCCGCTGAGCAAGCCCTGCTTGCAGAGGTCGTGGCTCTGCGCACAATCCTCCTGAATGCCCTGTACAAGCTGGCGCCACAAGAAGACCTAACCGACCGGGACTTGGATCAACTGATTGAGCGGGCCGACAAGGACCGGTTCCAAAGGGCGAGGCAGCGCCTCGCCGCAGCCGCGAAAGAGGGCAAGTTGTGAATCACAACTGGAGGGCAGACCGGCCCGCCGGCGACTGGAGAAAGCGCCATCCCATTTGGGCGTGGATGCCCGTCTTCGCGGCACTCGCCAGTATGCTCGCCATCTGTGCCTATGGTTACATCGAAGCATGGACTCCCCTGCAGCGGTTCTATTTCAAGACCTACATTCTCACCGGCCTTCGAAGCATCGGCGGTATGGAGAACTCGGGACACTATGAATTGCTTGCAGTGACCACGAAGAACGGGAGTCATTGGGCCAGTGATGTGGAAGTGACCAAGGCAAGGACTGAGTCAGGCGGAACGACGGTTACACTCACGCAGGAGGCACTGAAAAATGGAGGCCTCCGCCTGGTGTTAGTGACCGTGCAATCCGACGACGGGAATCTGCACGACTTCCTGCGGCAGGGGATCTATCGGGACCAAAGCCTTGCGGTTTTTCTGCGACCGGCATTGTGGGGTGGCTTCTGGGTGTTGTTTCTTTGGCCTGCGTTCACGCTCCTGAAAGCGGTAGTGCGTGCCCGCGGACAAAGGGATGGACGTAGGTCGAGCGTTCCGCAGCCAGTGTCGAGCCTGGCATTCCATCGTACAAATCCTTCTTACGGCATCCGCCGTGAATTGACCGATGACAAACCTACCGTCGCCGTGCCGAAGAAGCGATTCCCGTTCATTGAAGCAAGACTCCCGGAGGTCCAGCCGGATGAGCCGCCCGAGGTAGTGACGACTGCATCGAGCGCTGGTGACGATGCCCGTCGAAAAATTATGGACGAAATCAAGCAGGAACCGGAGCACAAATTGAGCCGAAGACCAGCGAGGAAGGAGCGGTATTTCCAGTAGGCCCACACACCATGCTGACGATCTCCAATCCCCTAAGTGCGAGCCAGGCTCAGGCGTATCACGCGGAAGAGTTCGGCAACGCCCGCGAGAACTACTACGCGCAAGGCGAACAGATTCGCGGCGAGTGGCATGGACGGCTGGCCGGCCAGTGGGGCTTGTATGGGGAAGTAAGCGAGGAGCATTTCCGGCGTCTCACCGAGGGGCAGCATCCGATTACGGGCGAACAGCTGGTTCGTCACAGAGCGGCCCGAGAATACGTGAATGAGAGCGGCCAGAAGACGCGCACGATGGAGCATCGTGCCGGGTGGGATGCGACGTTCTCCGCGCCGAAGAGCGTTTCGTTGACAGCACTAGTAGGCGGGGACGAGCGCTTGCGCGAGGCCCACCAGGAGAGCGTGGCCGTCTCGCTGAATGAACTGGAGCGATACGTCCAGGCGCGCATCGGAGGGAACTTACCGGCCGAGATCACCGGCAAGTGGGTAGCGGCAAAGTTCGAGCACGACAGCGCCCGACCCGTGGATGGCTATGCCGCCCCGCAGCTCCATACGCACGTAGTGTTCTTCAACCTTACGGAAACCGAAGATGGGAGCACGTACGCGCTGCAACCCCGCGAGCTATACAAAACTCAGCAGTATGCAACCGCCGTTTACCGTTCGGAACTCGCAGCGCGTATGAAAGCGTTGGGATACGAAATCGAACGGGGGAAGAGTGGTCAGCCGGAGATCAGGGGCTACAGTGAGGAATACTTAGCGGCATCGAGCCCTCGACGCCAGCAGATCGAGGAACATCTTGCGAAAGAGAATCAGCGAGGGGCCGATGCAGCGCAAATCGCTGCACACAAGACGCGACAAGCCAAACTCAATCTTTCACACGGTGAGGTGCAACAGCGCCACCAGCAAGTGGCAGAGGCGTTTGGCAACCAACCAGCCCAGGTGATCGAAACTGCCAGAGAGCGTGCACAACATCCAAAGCCGGAGTCCCACCGCGTCTCAACCCAAGCGGCCGTCACTTTCTCCAAAGAACGAAATCTGGAGCGGGAAGCGGTGGCCGACGAGCGGGACCTACTGCGGGATGCACTCCGACGTTCGATGGGGGAAACCACCTTCGATGAAGTTCGCAACGAGTTTGAGAAGCGCATCAACGTCGGCGAGTTCATTGGCGTCGAGCAAAAACTAGGCGTCCCGGGCCGGGCGTTTACTACGCAAGAAATGGTCGACTACGAGCGCGATACGATCCAGGTCATGCGCGACGGACAGAATCGCCATGAGCCGGTCGCAAGCCACGGCACACGTAAGGAAATCGCGGCAGAACATTCTCACCTGAACGAAAACCAGCGAAAAGCGGTGGAGCAAATCCTATCAAGCCGCGATCGGATGACGGCGCTGGAGGGAGTTGCCGGTGCAGGCAAGACAACATCCTTGAGAGCGATCCGCGAAGCCGCCGAACGGCAGGGTTACAAGGTCGAAGGGCTTGCTCCCACATCGCGTGCGGCGCAGAAGCTCGCGGAGTCGGGCATTCGGTCGAGCACGTTGCAGAGGCATCTTGCAGGCCATGAACCACACGATGACCAGAACCGACTCTATGTTCTCGACGAGTCCAGCCTAGCCAGCACGAAGCAGATGAATCAATTTCTGCACGGGCTCAGGGAAAATGACCGCGTGCTGTTGGTAGGCGACGTTCGCCAGCACCAAGCCGTGGAAGCAGGCGCTCCGTATCAGCAGCTCCAAGAGGCCGGAATTCAGACCGCACGCCTTGATGAAATCGTGCGGCAGAAAGACCCCGCCCTGAAAGAAGTTGTCGAGCAACTCTCGCGTGGCCAGGTCCGGGAAGCAATGGAAAAGCTGGACGATCAGGGGCGCATTCACGAAATCGTAGATGGGAACGAGCGGTTTCAGGAAATCGCCAAAGCATATGCAAGGCAGCCGGAAGGAACGTTGGTTGTGTCTCCCGACAATCAATCGCGCACGGAGATCAATCAGGTTATCCATAGAGAACTGCAAGACCGAGGTCAGGTGGACCACAAGGAAGAAAGATTGAAAGTGCTGGTTTCCCGGCAGGAGATCACTGGCGCGGACAGGCAATGGGCCGAGCAATACCAGCCGGGGAATATCGTGCGCTACACGAAAGGTAGCAAGGCTCACGGCATCAAGGCCGGAGAATATGCGCAGGTCGAGCGAATCGACGCGAAGAACAACCTGGTGTCAGTCAAGAAGCATACGGGAAAACAAGTTACCTACGATCCGCGCCGATTGCAGGGCGTGACGCTGTATCGTGAATCCGAGCGTTCGTTCTCGCGAGGCGACCGCCTGCAATTCACAGCGCCAGATCGGGACCGGCACATTGCCAATCGCGAGCAGGGAACCATCGAGAAGATCGACAGAAAGGGCAACCTCCAGATTCGCCTCGACTCGGGCCGCTCAGTAGCGTTCAACATCAAGGAGAATTCCCATCTCGATTACGGATACGCAGTGACGAGCCACAGCAGCCAGGGGCAGACCGCGGACCGCGTG
>DASXMM010000076.1:0-14780 GCA_036495665.1 Candidatus Acidiferrum sp.
GCTAGATTCAAGCAGCGAGCCTTGGTCGAAATGAAGGAAAGAGAAAAGATCCTTATAGGTGAAGAGAAAAACGGGCCCTCGAAGCTCGTCAACTCGAGGTGTCCCTTGACAGAGCCGACAACGTCATAGAGGGTGGCGAAGTCTTAGCAGTTGATTTTGTTCCTCTCGGGGGGCCGCACCCTTCGGTTACTCTCGGTGATTTTTAAAAGTGGTATGCCCTTCCACTGCGCTCCGCTTTCGTGCACAACAGGGGTGTGGGCGAGTTAGCGAAGCTCGACGATGACGAGAGACATGTCGTCCGTTGGAGGACCGTGTCGCCATGCTGCCACACCATCGAGAATGGACTGCTTCATCCCCGGAAGGGTTCGCTTTGCGGATCGGCGGACCAACTCTCCAAGGCCTTGCACGCCTAGCATTTCGCGACGCTCGTTGAATACCTCGATGAAGCCATCTGTATAGAGAACGAGGCGGTCGCCGGAGGTAAGGTCAATTTCGTCCACAGATTTCGATGGTGTCAAATCGGTGAGGCAGCCGAGGATAGCGCTTTGGGAATTGAGCAAGCGGATACTTCCATTGGAGACTAGAATTGCCGGCGGATGGCCCGCGGCGGCAAAGGTCAGCCGGCGTCCGCATACGACAAACCGTGCGGCAGCCATGGTGAAATAAAAACCATCGAGTCCAATGTAGTCACGGACGAAAGTTTGAAGGTGCTTCAGCAAGCTGCCTAGCCCGGTATTGCGCTTCAGCTCGTGCAAAGTTTCCGAGTAAATCCGGTTGGCAACCAGAGCCGAACCAATACCGTGACCCGAAACATCGCAAACAAGCAGATTGAGTTGGTCGCCGTGCGGGAGGACGACTCCAAAGTCGCCACCAATCGTACTCGCCGACCTGTAATAGGCTTCGACAGCGACATTGCCCCAAACCAAGCTGCGCGGCGCGAGGGACTGTTGGACGCGCGCCGCCAAAGAGAGGTCCGCTTCTATTTCGTTCTGGCGCTTTTCCAGCAACGCGTTGGATTGCCGAAGCTGCTCCTCGACATGCTTTTGTGCGCCGATATCAGTGACGATGATAAGGCCGTACTGCTGTCCCTGGGGGCCCGGAATCTCGCGGACACTATAGATGACCGGGATTTTCTCTCCGTCCTTGTGCGGAAAATAAAACTCGTGGCGATGGTGCCCCTCGCGCTGGGCTGCTGCATATTGCTGCATGACGTACGGAAGATCTTGCTGCGGGAAAATGGTGTCTGGTGTGCGGCCGTACATCTCGCTGCGCTCGTATCCACCTAAACGAAGCAGGGCTTCATTCACAAAGACGACGCGAAGTTGATCGTCAATGATGACCACACCCTCATTAAGCGCTTCGAGGATGGGAGTCAGGAGAAGCCAGTCAGCAGTTTGGATGTTGGCGTCGACCATATAGGAAAGCTCTTTGTCCGCGACTTCGTCGGAACCCCTGTACGGCAATCCGAATAGGTCCAGGCCGTGGGCATGGAGTTCCCGCTACTCATTGTTCTTGCCAGCCTCCACCAAGATTTTGGTAAATGCTGACCAGACCTAATAGTTCATTCAACTGAGCTTGAGCGAGTCCCAATTCAGCATCAAAATAGTTGGTTTCGTTTGTTAGCACCTCCAAGTAGCTGGTAGCGCCGCCTCGATAACGTATCTCCGAAAGCCGGGCCGCGTCTCCAGCGGAAAACGCAAGTTGCTCCTGCTGCTCTCGGAACTCTCTGTCTTTGCGATACTCGACCAGAGCGTCCGAAACTCCACGAAACGCCTGCTGGATGGTCTGCTGATAGACCAGCGCTGCTTCCTGCTGCTGCGCTTCGGAGAGCCTCACACCGGAACGAATTCTTCCCCCCTCGAAGATGGGCTGCGCCAGTGATCCTCCGAAATTCCACATTCCAGCCGGACCGGTAAACAGGTTGGTAAGCGCTGAACTCTGAAATCCGCTAGTCGCGGTCAAGCTGATGTCCGGGAAATACGCGGCTTTCGCGACTCCAATCTGAGCGTTGGCCGCGATCAATTGTGCTTCAGCCTCGCGAATGTCTGGCCGCCGCTCCAACAGGTTGGAGGGAAGCCCCGCCGGAACCTCCGGGGCATGCGGTTGCTCCGTCAGCTTCGCGCCGCGCGTGATGGGACCAGGATTGTTTCCCAGAAGTGTGCTGATGAGGTTTTCTTGCTGCTCGATGCGGCGCTCCAGATCGGGAATGGTTTCAGCGGCAGTGAATACCAACTGCTCCGACTGCCGGACGTCGAGCATGGATGTACCCCCACCGTTTGCTAACGTTTGTGTGAGCCGCAGCGAGTCCCGGCGCGATGCCAGAGTTCGCCGGGAGATTTCGAGCTGCAGATCGAGTTCACGAAGCTGGAAATAGTCCGCAGCGACGTCACTGACGAGCGTGCTGATGACTGCTTCACGCGCCCACTGAGTGGCTAACAGACTTGCCCGCGCGGACTCGTTGGCGCGGCGATACTTTCCCCAGAAATCGAGGTCCCAAGCCAGCGAGAGATCCACCTGGTGAGCGCTTGAGTCGAATGCAGGGAAGAGTTTTGTTTGCGCAGTGCGCTGATCGAAAGACTGAGCTCCGGCACTAATGGTTGGCAACCCGTCGGCACGCGTGATGCGGACCTTCGCTTGGGCTTCCATGATTCGCGTTGCCGCAATGCGAACATCGTAATTCTGTCGGAGAGCAGTGCGGATCAGATCTTGAAGCTGGCTGTCCTGAAACACCTCCCAAAATTTTTGGTCTCCGAGCGATACGACCGCTGGCTGCTGTACCTCTTGCGGTGTAGCTCCACGGTAGGCGCCAGGAACATCTACGCTCGGTCTTTTATAGTTCGGCCCGACAGCGCAACCGGAGGTAAGGAGCATGGCCAGGGAAACAGCGATAAGTCTTCTCACCTTAGTCTGCCTCCGATGGGCTAGGCTGCGGAACATTCGCGTGGCCGGGTGCTTCGCCACTGCGACGACTTGCCATACGCTCGACCAAAACGAACAGTGCTGGGACGATGAGGATGTCGACGGAGCTGGCTAGCAGCATGCCGCCGATTACGACCGTGCCCATGATTTGGCGCGCTACGGAGCCCGCGCCGGACGCCGTCCACAGCGGTACACAACCGAGAATGAATGCAATCGAGGTCATCAGAACGGGACGCAGGCGGAGCCTCGCCGCTGCGAGAGCGGCATCCACCAGGGGTGTCCCCTTTTCGTACCGCTCCTTGGCAAACTCGACAATCAAAATCGCGTTCTTGGCGGCCAGCCCGATCAGCATGACCAAGCCGATCTGGGAATAAACGTCGTTCTCGAGTTGCACCATATAAGCCGGATAGAAAGCAGCGAGCACCGTACGGCGCAGCCACAAAACTAAAAAGGCTCCGAATACCGCCCCCGACGTGCCCAGGAGCACACTGAACGGCAACGACCAACTTTCGTAGAGAGCCGCCAGGACTAGAAAGACGAATAGGAGCGAGAACCCGAAGATGACTGGAGCCGAGACGCCCTTCCGTGCCTTCTGTTCCTGAAAGGACATACCCATGTAGTCAAAGCCCATTTCGCCGGGCATGGTTTGCTTGAAGACGTCTTCGAGTGCCGCCGTGGCCTGGTCTGAGCTGTAGCCGGGCGCGGCGCTGCCGTTGATTTGCGCCGAGCGATATTCGTTGTAGCGCATGGTGAACTCGGGACCGGAGCGCGACTCAAACTTCGTCAACGCGGTAAGGGGCACCATTTGCCCCCTGTTGTTGCGCACGTAGAACTGCCCCAGCTTCTCCAAATCCGAACGGTAAGGAGCTTCCGCTTCCACGTATACCTGCCATGTGCGGCCAAAGTCGTTGAAGTAATTGATGAAGAGCCCTCCCATGAAAGTCTGGATAGCCTGATAAACATCGCTGATGGCTACGCCTTGCTTCAGCACCTTCTCCTGATCCACTTGTACGAATTGTTGCGGCACGCTGGGTAAAAATGTGGTACTGAGCGACCCGATTTCGGGACGCTTGCGTGCAGCCGCCAGGAACTTGTCCAGGTTGCCCGCAAGGAACTGAACGTCCCGTCCGGCACGGTCTTCCAGTACAAACTGAAATCCACCGGAAGTGCCGACGCCCGGAATGGCCGGCGGCGAGAAGCTGAAAGCCGTCCCTTGCGGAAGCTTGCTGAGCTGTTGGTTCAAGTGGGCCTTAATCTCCTGATACTGTTCCGCCCTGGTTGTGCGGTCGCTCCAAGGCTTGAAAGTAACGAAATAGAAGGCGTTGTAAGTGGTGCGGACATAACTCAGCAAACTGAAGCCAATCACGCTGCTGTAATACTGAATGCCGGGCGTTTCGCTCAGGATTTTCTCAACGTCTCTCGATGCTTCTGCGGTCCGCTCCTGGGAAGCCGCATTCGGAAGCTGCATATTGATGTAGAGATAGCCCTGGTCTTCATCAGGCAGGAAGCTAGTGGGCACACGGTTGCCGAAAAAAACCGCGCCGACGGCGAAGGCCGCAATCACCACAAAAGCCAGCGCACCCTTCCGAAGAAACCCAGCACATACACCGACATACAGATCTGTGCCGCGCCCGAAACTTCGATTGAACCAGTCAAAGAACCTACGGAGAAGCCCGCGGCTCTCTTTCTTTGGCCGCAACAGGAGAGAGGCCAGCGCCGGACTAAGCGTGAGGGCGTTAAAGGCGGAGAAGACCACGGAGATGGCGATGGTCAATGCGAATTGCTGGTAAAGCCTTCCGGTGATGCCCGGGATGAGGCCGGTGGGAACAAAGACCGAGGAGAGAACCAGGGCAATACCGATGACTGGACTGGAGAGCTCTTCCATGGCTTTTCTCGCCGCGTCCTTAGGTGTCAGACCTTCTTCGATGTGGCGTTGTACGCCTTCGACCACGACAATGGCATCGTCGACGACCAAGCCGATGGCCAGCACCAACCCGAACAGGGAAAGAGTATTGATAGAGAAACCGAAGAGCGGGAACAAAACAAACGTGCCCACCAGCGAGACCGGCACAGCGAGCAATGGGATGAGCGTGGCGCGCCAGTCCTGTAGGAACAGGTAGATCACAAGGATCACCAGCACGATGGCAATCACCAGAGTCTGGATAATCTCCCTCATGCCTTCCGTCACAGCTTGCGTCTGATCCAACGATATGGCGAAATCCATGTCTCCAGGAAAGCGCTGCTTCATCTCTGCCATCAGCTTTCGGACGCCTGCAGCCGTTTGAACCGCATTGGAACCCGGCAACTGGTAAACGGCTATGAGTGCGGAAGGCTGGCCATTCAAGCGGCCGACAATGCTGTAATCCTTCTCTCCCATTTCGACGCGGGCGACGTCTCTCACTCGGACGATTCCGCCATCCGGAGCTTCACGGACGATGACCTTTTCAAATTCCTCGGGCGAGGTGAGACGGCCTTGAGCGAGAACGGAATAGGTGAATTGCTGGTCTTTGGGGGCTGGCTCGCCGCCAAGTTGACCGGCCGGATTTACGTTGTTCTGCGCCTGGATGGCGTTGGCGATGTCAGTAACGGTGATGCTCAGTTTCGCCAATTGGTCAGGTTTCACCCACAGCCGCATGGCATAGTCGCCCGCGCCGAAAACCTGCGTCTGGCCGACACCATACAAGCGCGCAATGGGATCATTGAGGTTGATGGTGGCATAGTTGGCCAGGAACAAAGCATCGTGAGTGCCCCGCGGGGAGGACAAGGCGATGAGCATGAGCGGGGCGGTGGTCGACTTTTTAATCGTGACGCCGTAGTTATTTACTTCGGGCGGAAGCTGAGCGGTGGCCAGTTGCTCGCGCGACTGGAGGAGAATCAGATCCGTGTTAGGGTCCGTCTTGAGGTCAAAATCTGCGTTTAGGGTCGTCTGCGAATTGCCGGTGGCGTTTAAGGAATACATGTAGTCCAGGTTGTCGACGCCGTTGATCTGTTGCTCGATCGGCGTGGCCACGGCTTCCTCGAGTGCGTTTGCGTCCGCACCGACGAACGTGGCCTGCAATCTAATCTCCGGCGGGACAATGTTAGGAAATTGCGCGACGGGCAGGCTTGTGATGGTGACCGCGCCCACGATCACCATAAGGATAGCGATTACCATCGCCACGATCGGGCGATCAATAAAGAACTTCGACATAACTCAGCTCCCCCTTGCGGAAAGATGTACCGGTTTGGGAATCACTAGAGTTCCTTCCCTGAGATGTTGAATTCCTTGGACGACAACTTGCTCACCCGGCTTGAGGCCCTCGTCAATCACCCACATCGTCCCGACCGTCTCGCCGGGCTTCACAGTGCGAATACTAACTTTGTGATCGCCGCCGACAACCGCTACCTGATAGCTTCCTTGCGACTGCGCAACGGCGCTCTGGGGCAGTAGAAGGGCGCCTTTCTTCATTCTGGTTTCGACACGCACACGTCCGTACTGGCCGGGACGGAGAACGTTACCGGGATTGGGAAAGGCCGCGACGATGCGAATCGTTCCCGTGTTTGGATCCACTTGTCGATCCGCGAGCAATATTTTGCCTTTCCGAGGGTAGGTACTGCCGTCCGTCAGGATCAGTTCGAGCGAGTTTCCGAAAAAGCGGATAGCGTGTTCGCTGGAAATGGCATTGCTCTCTTTTTGTACGAGGACGTATTCCCGTTCGCTGATCGGGAAATAAGCTTTGATCGGCTCGAGTTGCGAAACCGAAGTCAAAACGGAACTCGGTCCCACCAGGTTGCCGATCTGGACTTGTGCAATCCCCGCGATCCCATCGACCAGCGAGGTGACTTTCGTCCACTCCAGGTTGAGTTCGGCCTGCTCTATGGCCGCCTTATCCGATTCGACGACGGCTTGGGCGCCGAGTTTCGCCTGAATCTCGGTATCTAGTTGACTCTGAGCGATAGCCCTGGCCTCCGCGAGCGGTGTGTCCCGCTTCACATCAAGAGTGCTCTTGCCAAGTTGGGCTTCCGCCTGCGCAAGATCGCCCTTTGCACGGTCGAGGGCCGCTGTGAAGGGCCGCGGATCTATTTCGAACAGTACCTGGCCTTTGCGGACGAGCGAACCTTCTGTGTAGTTTTGCTTGACTATGTAGCCAGAGACTTGGGGTCGGATCTCGGCGTTCACGTAGCCGTCCAATGTCGCTATCCATTCGCTGTAGGCCGGAACATCGCGCGTTTCTACGGTGGCGACTTGGACCTCCGTTACCGGCGTCACTGTTTTTGCCTGTCCTTTGTTGCACCCTGAGGTAACAATGCCGAAGGCGGCGATGGCTAAGAAGACAGCACCGGAGAGTAGTCGCGATACATGGCCAAAGAGAAAGCGGACGGCGCAACTCACTGTCTCCACCTTTTGTTCCCGAGTGTGTACGAGACAGACTGTCTCCTCCTTTTGTTCCCGAGTGAGTGCGCGACCGCAGCCATTACGAGGGCTGCGCCGATCACGATTGCCAAAATCACTAACAACATCATTGGTTTGTCCTTTCCATTGTTTCCATGCGCAGAATGTCAATTTCCGTCTCCGGAGCAGGCGCCACGCGGGCGGTGAAGACGATTCCAGTCGTGTGTGAAACGAGCGACCTTCTGGAGTTCGCGTTCGGCCTGGAGCCAATCGTCAAGTTCACTGCCCATTAGACCGCCGTGCTCAAGATAGATTTCATATGCGCGACGCCTGATTTCTTCGTGACTTGCTGCGTGATTATTTGCAGAAGTATCTTCTGGGTGAGGCTGAATGGGGCTTGCGTGAAGATCCAAACTTTCCTTTCTCTCGGCTTTCACTGTGACACCCGACTCCTTTCCTTTCCCTGCGTACTTGAATTCGCCTCAATGTGAGTAGCGTGTTCCCCGAGCCGGGAAACGAGGGATCGTCTTGCGTTCCTCGTTGCGAGCGTCCGGCCTACCTGTGCGCAGTCTGCTGAGATAATCGGGGTGACTACGGCGGCCGCGAAGAAGCAGACAAGGAGTTTGGACAAACTGTCTTTGCCGGTTGCCTTCGCCTTCTCAAGGAGATGCTTCGTATATATACCGGTGGCAATGAGCTCCGCGCCTTTCTTGGACATCGCCCGTAGGAGCCTCTCCCCGCTCTTGTCGATAAACGTCACATCATTCAGGTCGACGACGCATCTTTGACTGCTTTGAGCTCGGCGCTTCTTTTTCCAGCACGACCTCAGTTCGCGAACCCACGGCCCGACCAACCGGCCTTGGAGAGTCCATCGATTTCCCGTTTGCGTCTCGGTGACGGTGATTTTCAGCACGCTACCTCTCTTACCTGCCAAATGGATTCGTCCGCATCCCGACAACAGCGTCGCCGCGGTCAGCTAAGGAACCGCGTGTGAAGTTTCCATACGATCAAGGCCATATCACCGCTCGTGGACCGGCTGATGCGATTGATCGAAGGATCGCAAAACGTTACCGGAGAGGAAATTTGACAAACTGCGCTGGGAAGGCCGATGGTCCGTTCGTATTCGTATTCGAGCCATCGCAATCGCCTCACACCCGTAGAAAAAGCATCGCACGGGCCAACGCCCATAGGTCTCAAAAGCGGGGCAAACTTGTTGATTCGTCGTGGGATAGCGATCTGCAGGAGCGTTGGCCGGACGAAGCTGCCAGCGGGTCAATGCTAGGAGTGTGGAGGGATGCCAGCTTTCTGACACCCGAAGTGAGCGGCCCAGCCGGTCGTAGGAAATTTGAGGAAAGGTTTAATGAGCAGGCAGCACAGTGAAAATTCGGAGTGTGGACTGCCCACTGGGCAGAGCAAGGCCAAGAAGCTAAAAGGGCATCCGCGAGCCACTGATTTTTATTTGTTACGGAAAGACTTAGAGCGTGTCGCGGAAGGGTCGAATGGACTCAGATTCAATCGGCTGCATGAGTCCCGACAATCGGAACCGGGGATGCTGGTATAGACGGACCCATAGCTTTGGTATATTCCGAAGCAAATAGCACACTATCCGGATACTGTTCTTTCAGTTCGCGCAGCAATCTCTGCGCAAGCGCATTCTGATTTTCACGGCGCGCGGCCAGGGCGAGGATGATTTTGGCGAATGGCCGCAGATAGCGGCCGTTTTCAGCGGTCTTGGCGACTTGCTCCATGCCAAGCTGCTTGTCGCCGTGAATTCCACCAAACCAGAGTGCGAAGCGGGAACCAGCGCTCTGCGATCCGATAATGTAATTTGCGATGCCGGGGGCGACGTACGCGTCGGCCGCGTCCGGATGCTGCGCCAATAGTTGTTTTGCATATTTATTGGCTTCTTTCATGCGCTTCAAGGCTTCGAGATGCTTCTTTTCTAGAATGGATAAAGCGTCCGCTTCCATTCCGGCGGCCAGCGTCAGCGCCAGCAGAGCTTCGCCGTCATTTGGATCGGTTTTCTGCCGATCTTGGGCTAGTTGACGGGCTTGAGCCAGCGCGTCGCGGAGATGCATCATGCGCTCTGGATTTGGCGTGTCGTCAACTCCGTGCAGGAATTTCTTTTCGTTCAGGAAAAAATCGCTGCTCAGAACGTTCTGTCGGGATAACTCCTCGAACAGATAGCTGGCGGCGACGGCCACCTCACCAAAAGGCTCCTTCGGATTGCGGGATTCCCAGTTTGCGAAAGTTTCGCGTGCTTCGGCAAACCTCTGCTCGTAGAGGAGATCGAATCCATTGTTGAGCTCTGGCACGGTCGTGAAGGCCGGGGAGCCGGCGTCCGGTACTTCCCGTGAAAAACAAAGCATAGGGCTCAACAAGAGTAATAACGCGGGAAAACAACAGTGACGCAGCATTCTTCAGGTACCTATCCGTCGCTTAATGTGGCTCAGAATTCCTCAACGCGTTGGACGTCTGGCGGCCGCCCGCAGTTGCAAGATATTTTGTCAAGTTTTTGTCAAATCTTCCTTATGAATGAATCGCGCACTTTGGCGGCCGCATCGAACGGGTGGAAGTAAGAAAAGATGCGTAAAGTCGCGAAACCTAAGCGTCATTCCTCAGCGTCAATTTAGCCTGTCGCTTGTGCATCGTTTAGTGAGCCCATCCCGCGATAAAACAAAGAAGGAGCTGTTATGAAGGAAGTTGCTGTCGTCAAACCAGTGGCCCTTCCCGGGTCCAATGGAGAGCATGAGCTTCAACAGGAGTTTAATACAACGCCGCGCGCGCAAGCCTTCTACCGGCATCAGGTACTCGGTTACCTCAACCCCTCGATGCAGGCTTTCGTCACCAAGCAGGAAATGATGTTCGTTGGGACTGCCGACACGCACGGAGAAGCGGACACTTCTTTTCGCGCAGGATTGGCTGGATTCGTTCGCGTGCTTGACGAGAAAACTCTTGCGTATCCGGAGTACCGAGGTAACGGAGTGATGTCTAGTCTTGGCAATATTTCCGAGAATCCGCATGTGGGGCTTCTCTTCGTGGATTTCACCGAAAAGATCGGGCTTCATGTGAATGGACGCGCCCGAATCGTTGAGAACGATGAATTCCTTCGGGATGCACGTGCGTCTGAACCGAACCGCGAGAATATCCCTCCTGGGACGGGGCGCGGTCCGGAGCGGTGGGTTGTCGTATCTGTTGTGGAAGCGTACGTCCACTGCTCCAAGCACATTCCACGCCTGCAAAAAATCGATCAGGAAATCCAGTGGGGAACGGATGATGTACGCGCCAAAGGCGGCGACTACTTCCGGGCCAAAGCTTCTCCACGGCCGTAGTAACGAAGATACCCTGGCAGTGAAAGTGTATGATGAATGAATATTCAACTGTAAAGATATTCGCGCAGCTTGCCGAGGGAGAATTGCACTGTTCGCCCGGCAGTTCTGCTTCAAATCTGCAACTCGCTCTCGGAACAACCTCATTCGCGATTTGCTTCGCCGCGTGGGGATTAATCAGCGCCTTCGCCCCGCGTTTTCGGGAAGCTTTTCAGCTGACTGCGACGCAGACTGCATTTCTTGTGGCCGTCCCCGTGCTTCTCGGCTCTCTGTTGCGGATCGCGACCGGCATGCTGGCGGATCGTTTCGGCGGCCGGGCGGTTTTCTGTCTTCTGATGATTGTCGTTGCTGTGCCTGCGTATCTCGGGTCGATAGTCCCCAGCTATCAGATGCTCCTGTTCGTCGCATTTTTCCTGGGTATGGCGGGAAGTTCATTTGCGGTCGGCGTGGGATTTGTTTCGCGCTGGTTTCCGCCCGAGAAACAGGGTGGCGCGCTAGGGATTTACGGGCTCGGTAACATGGGTCAATCGGTAGCTGTTTTCCTCGGGCCGGTCTTCGCCGCGGTCGTGGGCTGGCAGAATATTTTTCGAGGGATGAGCGCGCTGCTGGTCATCTGGGGAATGGCTTTCTTTTTGCTTGCTCGCAACTCCCCCGAGATGATCCGGCCTTCGAGCCTCGCCGCAATGGTTCGCCTTCTATCGCGCGAGCGGTTGTCCTGGATACTCTCTCTTTTTTACTTTCTCACCTTCGGCGGATTTGTAGCGTTTTCGATCTACTTGCCGGTCCTGCTCAAAGATCAGTTCGGACTTAAGCCCGCGGATGCTGGATTCCGCGCTGCGGGTTTTGTTGTGCTGGCAACGCTCGCGCGCCCGCTTGGTGGCTGGCTAGCGGACAAGATCGGTGGTGCTCGCGTTCTCCAGGCCGTGTTCCTCGGAATTGTCCCTTTCGCGCTGTTGATGTCTTGGCCAGCGATGTTGCCGTTTACCGTGGGCGCTTTGGGATGCGCGTTCCTGCTCGGGAATGGGAACGGCGCCGTTTTCAAGCTTGTGCCGCAATACTTCCCAAAAGAAGTCGGAACGGTGACCGGGATGGTCGGAGCGATGGGTGGCCTTGGAGGTTTTTTTCCACCGCTGCTTCTGGGCTTTTTGCGAGATCATTGGCACACGGTCTGGCCGGGTTTCGCGCTGCTGGCTGCGCTATCCGCAGTTCTTTGGCGCACCAATGCCGTAGTGTTTCTGGCCAAACAGCAGACTACCGAATTCACCGTGTCGGAAGCGCTCACGCGGACAGCGGACCGCATTCGCGCCGGCATGACGGCCACACTCTTCACCGGCCTGCTCATAGCTGCCATCGTAGTCGGTTCGCGCAAACTCCAGAATTTCGATCCCGCGCTGGTGATCTACACGTTCGCGACGGTCTTTGCGACATGGGGCGTTGTGTATCACTACCGCGTGTGGCTCGATAAACCTCCCACACGCGTGTACTGGGAACGTGGCTGGCAACTTTTCCGCGAGGCAGGTTTGTTTCATGGGACGGCGCGGCTTCTAAGTCTGTCGACAAGACATCTTGCCGCGCAAACGTTCATCCTTCGCCGCTCGGCGCTGCGCTGGTGGATGCACCAAATGTTGTTCTGGGGATGCCTGCTGGCGGTCGCGATCACTTTCCCGCTCGTGTTTGGCTGGATTTCGTTTCAATCCCTCCCGACTGACCAGGAAACGTACGTGGTCATGCTTTACGGCTTTCCGACGCTGACGTTTCGTTTGCACACGCTATTTGCGGGACTTCTGTTCCGCGGACTAGATATCTCGGCGATCCTCGTTCTCGGAGGAATTGCTCTTTCGTTGTGGAGACGTTTCCGTGACCGGGGCGCGCAAGCGGTGCAATCGTTCGCGATGGATTTTCTCCCGATTATTCTCCTGTTTGCGATTTCCGTGACCGGGCTCGCGCTGACGGTGGCGCAAGACTGGCTACGAGGCGAAGGCTACAGCTTCCTCGCGATTCTCCATGCGATCACCGTGATTGCGGCCCTCCTGTACCTTCCGTTTGGAAAGTTCTTTCATATTTTCCAGCGTCCGGCACAACTAGGTGTGAAGTTCTACCAGGCGGCGGGCGAAACAGGCGCGCCCGCGCTGTGCAAGCGGTGCGGCGAACGGTTTGCGTCCCTCATGCACATTGAAGATTTGAAACGTGTCCTTCCGGAGGTTGGATTCGATTACCGCATGGATGGAACGAATGGAACCTGGCAGGAGTTGTGTCCAGCGTGCAAACGAAAGTCGCTCTCGCTGGCGCAACTTCATCTCAAGGAGGATTCGCGTGGCTAAGTCGCCGGATTCAGTGGAATCACTTCTGAAGGAGTTCGGCCCCCACCCTGCGTATATTCCTCCTGGCGGCTGGCAGGACGAATCGCGCAGTCCTGCGGAACGCCTTGTCAAAACGCATTGCTGTTTCTGTGGACAGCAGTGTGGAATTCAGCTCAAGGTACGCGGCAATCAAGTCATCGGCTTCGAGCCGTGGGAAGAGTTTCCTTTTAATCACGGAATGCTTTGCCCGAAAGGTGTGAAACGTTACATGCAAGGCGGGCACCCGGACCGACTACTGGACCCCCTGATGCGGACGCCTCAGGGATTCCGCAAGGCGACCTGGGATGAGTCGCTGGATTTCACCGTAGCTCGATTGAAGGACGTGCAGCAGAAATACGGCAAAGACGCAGTCGCTATTTATGGTGGCGCTTCACTGATTTCCGAAAAATCTTACCTGCTCGGAAAATTCGCTCGAGTCGCACTTGGCACGCGGCACATCGACTACAACGGGCGCTTGTGCATGGTTTCTGCGGGCACGGCGTACAAACTGGCGTTTGGCGTGGACCGCAGCCCGTTGCCTTGGGCCGACATTCTCAAGGCGCAAGTTGTGCTGGTGGCCGGCGCGAATGTGGCGGAGTGCGCGCCCATTACCACGGATTATTTGTGGCGATGCCGCGATGCCGGCGGGAAAATGATCATTGTCGACCCCCGGATGACACCAATCTGCCGCAACGCAGACATGTATCTTCCCGTCCGGCCTGGAACTGACATGGCGTTGTACATGGGATTGCTGCACGTCGTCTTGCGAGACAGCTTGGAGCGCCGTGATTTTATTTCGGCGCACACGACGGGCTTTGAACAAGTCGCGGAATCGGTCCGCGCGTGGGATCCGCGCACGGCCGGGGAAAAAACAGGCGTGCCGCCGGAGGCTATCGAACGCGCGGCGCACCTTTTCGCAAAGGCCGACCGCGCGATCGTCCTTCATGCTCGCGGCGTCGAACACCAATCGAAAGGCGTCGAAAACTGTCTCGCGCTGATTAACCTGTGCCTCGCGACCGGCAACATTGGACGCGAAGGCGCAGGCTGCGCCATGATCACCGGGCAAGGGAATGGACAGGGCGGACGGGAACACGGTCAGAAGTGCGACCAGCTTCCCGGCCAGCGTTCGATCAGCGATCCCGAGGCACGGGCGCACACGGCCAAAGTTTGGGGTATTGCGCCCGACGAAATTCCGCAGGCGGGTTACTCCGCCGTGGAAATCATGGAAGCCATTCATCGCGGAGAGATTAAGGCACTGCTCTCCGCCTGCTTCAATCCGCTGGTTTCGCTTCCGGACGCGAAGTTCACAAAAGAAGCTTTGGAAAAACTTGAATTCTTCGGTGTCGTCGATTTCTTCATGTCCGAGACCGCGCATCACGCGGACGTGGTTCTCGCGGGCAGTTTGCAGGAAGAGGAAGAAGGCATCGGCTGCACGACTGAGGGTCGGGTCATCCACATCCAGAAATGCGTGGACCCGCCGGGAAACGCTAGGGGCGACAGCTGGATTTATTGCGAACTCGCAAAACGTCTCGGCAAGGAAAAGTATTTTCCGTATACCTCCACGGCGGAAATCTACGACGAGTTGCGCGAAGCCTCGCGCGGTGGCCCCGCCGACTACTACGGAATCACCTACGAAAAGATCGACAAGAACATGGGAATTTTCTGGCCGTGCCCGACACTCGACCATCCCGGTACGCCGCGACTATTTGAAGATGGCCGGTCGTTTCATCCGGACGGCAAACACCATTTCGTTGTCACAGAATGGCGGGAAGGCGGCGATCCGGTCTCTGCGGAATTTCCGATCTACCTGACGACGGGTCG
>DASXMM010000077.1:0-8922 GCA_036495665.1 Candidatus Acidiferrum sp.
ACCCATGGCCTGGTTCAAGCGGGATAAAAAATCGATCGATGGGGCTACGCCTCCGGAAGAGCGGCGTGTGCGCACGGAGGGGTTGTGGGTGAAGTGCGAGTCGTGCCGCACTATTGTCTTCCGTAAGGATTTGGAAGCGAATCTCTTCGTTTGCCCTAAATGCCAATTTCATTTCAAGATGAATGCGAAGCAGCGGCTGGAAATGCTGCTGGACGGAAGATGGACAGAACACGACGCGCGCATGACGTCGACCGATCCGTTGAAATTTGTGGATACGAAGCCGTACGCGGCGCGGCTGAAGGAAGCGCGCAAGAAATTGGGGATGAATGACGCGGTGATTACCGCGGAAGGCCGGTTGAACGGGCGCGGCGTGGTTTGCTGCGCAATGGAATTTGGATTTATTGGCGGGTCGATGGGCGCGGTGGTGGGAGAGAAAGTGACGCGGGGGATTGAGATTGCGCTGGAGTCGCGGCAGCCGCTGGTGGTGGTTTCGTGTTCGGGCGGTGCGCGCATGATGGAAGGGACGATCAGTTTGATGCAGCTTGCGAAGGTGTCGGCGGCTCTGGCGAGGCTCGACGACGCGAAAGTGCCGTATATTTCTTTGCTGACCGATCCGACGACAGGCGGCGTTACGGCGAGTTTTGCGATGCTGGGAGATATCAATATCGCGGAGCCGGGGGCGCTGATCGGGTTTGCGGGGCCGCGCGTGATTGAGCAGACCATTCGGCAAAAACTGCCCGAGGGATTTCAGCGCTCGGAATTTCTCTTGGAGCATGGGTTTCTGGATGCGGTGGTGCACCGCAAGGATTTGAAGGCGTTTATCTCCACCTCGTTCGATCTTCTTCTGAGCTGACATGAATTACGAAGCTGCCGTCCGCTATCTGCTTTCTTTGGGCAGGGAATTGGCTGCGCCTACGCAGGCTGCGGCGGCGAAATTCGATCTGGAAAATATAACTATTCTGGCGGAGCGGCTTGGGCGGCCTGAGCGGGCTTATCCTTCGGCGCATATTGCGGGAACGAATGGGAAGGGGTCGACGGCGGCGTTTCTGGAGTCGATTTTGCGGCGGGCGGGATTTCGGACGGGGCTGAATACGTCGCCGCATCTTGAAAAGATCAACGAACGGATTCGCGTGAACGTGGAAGAAATTAGTGACGAGGCGTTTGCGGAGACGTTTACGCGGATTCAGGGTTTGAACGAGGAACTGCTTGCGGCGGGGAAGTTGCGTGCTCATCCGACTTATTTTGAGTGCGTGACGGCGATGGCGTTCGAATACTTTGCGCGGGCACGCGTGGACTTTGGCGTGTTTGAAGTGGGGCTGGGTGGGCGCCTAGACGCTACGAATATTTTGACGCCAGCGGTGTCGATCATTACGCGCGTGGATTTTGACCACGAGAATTTTCTAGGGCATTCGCTGGCGGAGATTGCGGGGGAAAAGGCGGGGATTCTAAAGCAGCGCGTGCCAGTGGTTGTGGCTGAGCAGCGGCCGGAAGCTCTCGCGGTGATTCGGGCGAGGGCTGTCGAACTCGAATGTCGTGTGATCGAGACCGGGAGCGCGTTTCGTATCGAGAAAGAATGGATGGAGGGCGCTTGCAGCCGGGCGGTGGTCACGGAGATTGAAACTGGGTGGTCGATGGAGCTTGCGCCGGGGCTTCCGGGAAAATTCCAGATTCAAAACAGTTTGAATGCAGTGGCGGCGGCACGGTATTTGCAGAAGCGCGGGTATCGAATTTCGGATGAGGCGATCGGGCGGGGGATTGCGGAGGCAGTTTGGCCGGGGCGGCTGGAAAAATTGCAGTCGGCGCCGGATGTTTACCTCGATGGAGCGCACAATCCCTCGGCGGCGCGGGAGTTGGCAGCTTTTCTGGAGCAGAATTTAGCGGGGCGAACAATTTGGCTGGTGTTTGGGGCGTTGCGTGACAAGGCGGTCGACGAAATTGCCGGCGTGCTTTTCCCCTTGGCCGCTGAAGTGATTTTCACGCAGCCGAGCACTACGCGCGCTATTTCTGTGGCGCAGCTTGCGGAAATTATTTCGCATCACGCCGCGCAATTCACGATCATTCCTGAGCCGGAAGTCGCGCTCGAATATGCGCTGGACCGGGCTGCGCCGCATGACGCGGTGTTTGTTGCCGGGTCGCTTTACCTTGTTGGGCAATTGCGCCACTACTGGAAAAGTCGCGCGCAAGTCGCCGCGCACTAAAAAACACCGTAGAATATGCGGCTCGGGTTCCGCGAGCACGGTTCCCATAAAGTTCGAGGACGCCGTGCCCTGGGCCTGCGTTCGTTTATCAACAAAACAATGGCGGCTGCAAAGAAAAATCTGAAGGCACTTAAGCGTGTGGAAGTGCACCCCCTCGTTGGCATCATCATGGGGTCATCTTCTGACTGGGAGACGATGGAACATACCTCAAACACGCTGCAGGAACTGGGCGTGGCGCACGAAACGCGGATTGTTTCGGCGCATCGGACGCCGGATCTGCTTTTTGCGTATGCGGCTGGGGCGGAAGGGCGCGGGATTGAAGTGATTATTGCGGGGGCGGGCGGCGCGGCGCATTTGCCGGGGATGACGGCTTCGAAGACGGTGTTGCCGGTGCTGGGTGTGCCGGTGGAGTCGAAAGCCTTGAAGGGGTTGGATTCGCTGCTTTCGATTGCGCAGATGCCGGGCGGGATTCCTGTGGGCACTTTGGCGATTGGGAAGGCTGGGGCGATTAATGCGGCGCTTCTGGCTGCGGCGATTCTTGGCGGGAAGTATCCACACATTCGCGAGGCGTTGCGGGCGGTTCGGACGGCGCAGACAGGGCGCGTTTTGGCGAATCCTGATCCGTCGGCGGGAGCGGTGGCGTTGAAGCCGGAGACGAAGGCAAAAGCGAAGAAGAAGAGGTCGCGGGCGTGAGCATCGGGATTCTGGGAGGCGGACAGCTTGGGTACATGCTTGCGTTGGCGGGTTATCCGTTGGGATTGCGATTCCGATTTCTTGATCC
This sequence comes from Candidatus Acidiferrum sp., assembly GCA_036495665.1. Classification (GTDB taxonomy): domain Bacteria; phylum Acidobacteriota; class Terriglobia; order Acidiferrales; family UBA7541; genus Acidiferrum. The sequence continues at coordinate 2,980 of DASXMM010000077.1, forward strand.
CTCGCCGGAAGCTCCCGTGGGGCGGATTGCGCCGCGCGTCACCGGGGATTTTACGGATCGAGCCGCGTTGGAGAAATTCGCTCACGGGCTTGAGGTGGTGACGTACGAGTTTGAGAACGTTCCCGTGGATGCCGTGCATTTTCTGGCGAAGAAGGTTGCGGTTTTTCCGCCGCCAGTGGCTTTGGAAGCAGCGCAGGATCGTCTGCGCGAGAAGGAATTGTTTACGAAGCTGGGCATCGCGACGACCGAGTTTGCTTCGGTGCCGGTTGCTTATGATCTGGATGCGGCGCTGAAAAAGGTGGGGCTGCCGGCGGTGCTGAAGACGCGGCGGATGGGGTACGACGGGAAAGGGCAGTGGATTTTGCGGACAGGGGAAGACGTCAAGGTTGCGAAGGAGGGATTGCCGAAGCTGGCGTTTACCGTGGAGCGGTTTGTGCCGTTTACGCGGGAGCTTTCCGTGATTGCGGTGCGCGGGAAGTCGGGGGAGACGGCGTTTTATCCCCTGGTGGAGAATCATCACCTCAGCGGGATTTTGCGGTTGTCGCTGGCGCCTGCGCCGAGTGTCAGCGCGGAGATTCAAAAGGCGGCGGAGGATGCTGCGCGCAAGGTGCTTGAAGCGCTGAACTACGTAGGCGTGCTGGCGATTGAATTTTTTGAGTGCGATGGGAAGCTGCTGGCCAACGAGATGGCTCCGCGCGTGCACAATTCCGGGCATTGGACGATTGAAGGGGCGGTGACCAGCCAGTTCGAGAACCATTTGCGCGCGATCTGCGGCTTTCCGTTGGGCGCCACGAACACGATTGGCGCTTCGGCGATGATCAATCTCATCGGAGAAGTGCCGGAATCGGCGCAGGTGCTGGCGATTCCCTCGGCGCATCTTCATTTGTACGGCAAGGAGCCGCGACCGGGACGGAAACTTGGGCATGTGACGCTGCGCGCGCCGTCGTTCGAGCACCTTACGAAACGGTTTGCGACTCTACCGCCGTTTTTCCAGCGCCCAGATTTTTGCCTGGACGGCAGTGGCGCAAAGAACCCGACTCCAACGCATAAATCGTAGGTCTTACACGACGGAGGTTCCATGAAAACCGGGCTCTGGAGGCTTAGCGGATTGGTGCTCGGGCTACTCCTATCTTCAGGGCCGATTTGCGCACAAGCACATCGGCGAATTGCGGACCCTTGCAAAGACACCTCCAAGATGACGCAGGGGGGAATGAACGAGTGCGCGCTCAAAGACCTGCGCAAGGCCGAAGCGCAAATGGAAAGCCTGATGAAACAGCTGGGGATTGCCGCAGATAGTCCCGAACAAAAGGCGTGGGAAGCTTACCGAGACACGCAGCTCGCTGCAGTTTATCCATCGGAAGATGTTTCGAGCTACGGATCCGTTTACCCGATGTGTTTAGCAACTTTGAAGAAGACCTTGACGGAAGGTCGTATCCGAGACTTGAAGGCCCTCACCAGTCCCGGCGAAGGTGACGTTTGTAACGGTTACCGCGCGTCCAGCTTGGGACGGGAGGCTGGCGAGTCAGTTTCCGGTAACCGCCCAACCGGTCACAACTAATTACCTGCAAATTGCAGGGATGAGTCTTGTCATGAGTCCTTCTTGTTGTCGTCAGACATATCTGGCGCACGAATCCGGTTTCGTTCGCGAAGCCAATCAACAAGTGACGGACTACGCTTCCACTTCTTGAGGACGGGTTGTTTGAAACGCGCAGAGTAGATATTCAGAACTACAGTTATCGGCACCCACAACACAACGGTCCCAGCAATGAACCAAGCAACCGATGCTACTTGCACAAGCTTCAGCAATCCGATGGCTAACGCGAGGGAGAAAATTGCGGTCAGTTTGCGGTATCCGAAGGAAAGGTAGACGCGCTCGTGACATTTCGGGCAATAGGTGCCGCCACCTATCCCCGCAGGTTGCTGCAATTCAACGGGCTCAAGGGGCTCGCCACAAGTCGGGCAACTAAACATTTTCCCATCTGTTCCTTCGGACACATCGCCAATGTAACAGAATTCTCGATTTCAGGTCCCGAGTAACACGACCACTTGGGATTTCATGAGCGACGGAGCGCCGAAACGGCCCATCCGAACAGACTCCTAGGGAAGAGTTGTGACGGGGCGCACTGGCTTTGCGGCGGTGAATAGTTTTGCTAGGTTGACTTCAAAAACGCGGACTGGCTCGGGAAATCCTTTTGCGGTGACTGGCGGGAGCGGGTTGAGCGAAAGGGTGTCCTCGAGTTCGGTGGCCACGGCTTGCGAAACGAGAATTTGGCCGGATTTGGCGGCGGAGCAGAGGCGCGCGGCGACGTTGACGCTGCGTCCGATGGCGGTGTAATCGCGGCGATCCTGGCTGCCCATGCTGCCGACCACTACCTCTCCGACGTGGATGCCGAAACCGATTTCGGTGCCGGCTTTGCCCGCGAAACGCGCTTCTAGGCCGCTGAGAATTTCGACGGCGGCATCGACGGCGCGGCGGCAACGGTCGGGGCCGGAAAACCAGGCGAACATGGCATCGCCGACAAATTTGTCGACATCGCCGCCGTGCCGGCGCACGACATCGGCTTCGAGGCCAAGAACTTGATTCAGGCGCTCGATAACGAGAGCGGGATCGCGGTCTTCCGAGAAAGCTGTGAAGCCGCGCACATCCGAAAAGATGAGCGCGAGCCATTTGCGTTCGCCCGCGGGATTTGCCGAGCCGCTTTGTTCCAGCATCTCGTAAGCAGTTCGCGACATGTACTTGGACATTTTGAAACGTTGTTGCAAGCCGCGAGCCATGTCGATGAAAGCGCGGGACAGCTCGCCGATTTCGTCCTTGGCGTCAAAGCGGTCCGCGTGCGCGGAGCGGAAGGATTCGATCGCGTCGTACCTGCCCTGCTCGATCTGCCGCGCGGCGCCCGCGAGATTCACGAGGGGAGTGGAAATCGGCCCAGAAAAGAGGAATCCCAAGCCAACGCCTAGCAGCAGAGCGGCGAGAGCGAGCGCGGCCAAAAATTCCTCAAGAACGCGAAACGGCCTCATGCGGCGCGTAACGGACTCGACGAACGCCATGTGCAGTCCGGCCGGATTGTGTTCGACCATGCCGGTGTCAGCGACGAGAACTTCTTCGACTTCGTATTCACCCTTTGGAGTCCGGAAATCGAACGGATGACGGAGGTCAGGCCGCTGGTCGAAGATGGCGGTCAGCGGGGCGCGCAGGGCGGCGTCGCTGACGCCCACGATGTGCGCGTGGTTGTGCTCGTCTTCCTGCCAGGAGACGACGTCGACGCCGGAGCGGAGCTTGGCCTCGGCGGCAATGCCATCGTCTTCTTCAAAACCGATATTGAGGAACCCGAGAGGGCCGCTGGGGCCGGGGACGGGTGACGCAAAAATGCGATACACACCGTTGTCGGGCCCGGTCCACGTGGTGAGTTCGGGAGCGCCGGAGAGCGCTTCGTGTACATCGGCGAGGTGCCAGGAAAGAATCTGCGGGTCGCAGACGGGATGGTGCTGAACGGCGAAAGCGAGCAGCGAGCCATCGCGATGGCGGATGGAAATGTAATCGAGCTCGGGGTCATCGTTGGAGGCGACGCGGGGAGCGGCCAGTAGGCGGGCCAGGAAAGCGCACGCGCCAGCTTGATCGTTGCGCTCCAGCGCGTGAACGACCTCGGAAGAGGCGGCGAGGGTCGTCCCCTTATAGACTTGCGATTGGTAGTGGCTGCGCTGGGCGAAGGCGAAAAGCTGGCGATTGGCCTCGAGCTGTTCCTGGACGATCGTGCGTACCTGCCGGAGACTCTGCACCCAGACTACGGCGAGCACGCCGGCGGTGAAGAGGCAGACGGAGCCGCTGATCAAGAGCATCAGCTTGCCGCGAATGCTCAGATCGTTAAAGAGTTTACGCATTCGTTGTTCTTGAGGTGAAGGATCTGCGCGCCGAAACGGCGAACCAATCCAGAAAGGCGCACCGACCCGCACTGGGCAGGCAGCAAAATCTCAAGTTAGCACGCGGAATATGAGGCTACAAGAAAGCTGACGGGAGCTTTGCCTTGAGAGTCAACGAAAAGGGGACGAAAAGCGGAGTTGAACGCGAAGCGCAGCCTCGATAAGTGACCGGGAGGGGGGTGGGTTGCCGCACATGGCCGTGGATGCTAGGATTTGGGGTTCCATGAGCCCTGAAACTCCCAACCGGCCCCGTGTGGGGATCCCCTGGCGAACGTCTGAAGAGGAAGCGCAGGGCAATCGGCCTAAGATTGCCAATTATGAGGAAGCGGTGCGCGAGGCTGGTGGGGAACCAGTACTCATCCCTCTGCGGGACCGCGAAGCGCAGGGGCGGCTGATACCGAGTTTGGATGCCTTTGTGCTGCCGGGGAGCCCGGCGGATGTGGAGCCTGCGGAATATGGCGAGGTGAATGGCGGGAAGTCGGTGCCTGCCGACCTGCCACGTGAAGCGGCTGACCGAGCCATTCTGGCGCATGCTTTTGCGGAGCGAAAGCCCGTTTTGGCGATTTGTTACGGGTGCCAGCTTTTGAATGTGTATCTAGGCGGGACTTTGATTCAGGACCTGCGCTCGGAGCTAGGCACGACTACCGCGCACCGGAAGAGGGACCTTTCGCCCGAGCCTACAGATGACCCTATCCATGGAGCGAAGTTCGAGCCGGAGAGCCGGTTGGCGGAATTGGCTGAGGGGGAGCGGGCGAAGATCAACAGTTCGCATCACCAAGCGATTGCCAAGCCGGGGAAGAATCTGCGTGTCACGGCGCACTCGACGGACGGGATCATTGAAGGCGTGGAGTGGACCGGGGACGCGAATTGGGTTGTGGGTGTGCAGTGGCATCCTGAGCGGATGTTTGGCGATGCGTTTTCGGAACGTCTTTTTAGGGATTTTGTGGCTGCGGCGCGCGGCGTGGCAGTTCAAAAGTAGCCGGCGCTCATTTAACGGATTTCATTTTCACCTTTCGCACTCTTGGGGGATTGGATGATTTCACTGGCGGGCAAGGCGGCACTTATCACCGGTGGTTCGCGCGGGATTGGCGCGGCGGCCGTCAAATTGTTTGCGCAGGCTGGGGCAGACGTGATTTTCAGTTACAACAAAGCGAAAGATGCCGCCGCGCAGGTTGAGCAGGAGGCAAAGAAGCACGGGACGCGGGTCGAGGCGTTCAAAGCGGATGCCGGAAAGCATGCGGACAACGAGAAATTGGTGGACCAGTGCATCGCGCGGCTTGGGCGGCTGGATATCGCGGTGGCCAACGCGGGCGTGTGGAATATCGAGGATCTGCCGATCGAGAAGATGACCGAGAAGCAGTGGGATGAAATGATGCGCGTAAATTTGAAGAGCGTTTACTCGATCATTCATTTTTGTGTGCCGCAGATGATCAAGCAGAAATCGGGAAAAATTATTCCGGTTACGTCGACGGCAGGGCAGCGCGGGGAGTCGCTGCACACACATTATGGAGCGAGCAAGGGCGGCGCGATCAGTTTGGTGAAGGGACTTGCTGTTGAGCTGGCCAAGCACAACATTCTGGTGAACTCAATCGCGCCGGGATGGGTGGCAACGGATATGTCGAACCCAGTGATCTCGACGAAAGCTGGCCTGAAGGCGATTGCGGCGGCGATCCCGCTGGGCCGGCCAGCCACCCCAGAGGAAATTGCAGGGCCGATCCTGTTTCTGGCTTCGGACCTGGCCAACTTCCTTACCGGGGAAATCATCAATGTAAATGGAGGATCGGTCTTGTGCGGCTGAAGCTTGTCCACTTCGCGGTTGGTGCTTTGCTTGTGGGCGCGGCGTTTGCGTTTGCATCGAAGGCGCCCGCGCAGAGCCCGGACAGCATGATGCCGGAGGCGAGCGCCGCGAAGGCCAAGCAGATTGTCAGCGATTTGATCAACGCAAAGGGAGCCGCTGGTTACCTCGGTGCTACGGAAGGCGAGTGCAGCGGGACACGAGCGATCTTCGGCCACAACGAAGCGGTC
>DASXMM010000078.1:0-3983 GCA_036495665.1 Candidatus Acidiferrum sp.
TGATGCGGCGTGACTTCGCAGGTGACGCGCAGGCCGTGCGATTTTGCCCAGCGCACTTGCTCGAGCGAAGATTTTGCAGAAAGGTGCGCGACGTGCAGACGGGCACCAGTCAGCTCGACAAGCTGAACGTCGCGAGCGACGCAAACCGATTCGGCTTCGGCAGGCATTCCGCGCAAACCGAGACGCGAAGACGTGACGCCTTCCCGCATCACCGCGCCCGCAGCCAGCGAAACATCTTCGGAGTGTTCAATCACGGGAATATCGAGCGAGCGGCAATATTCCATGACTTGACGGGCCAGCTTTGCCGTGGCGATGGGTTTGCCGTCGTCGGAAACGGCGACGATGCCGGCTTCCTTCATGGCGGCGATTTCGGCGATAGCTTCGCCTTTGCTGCCAACACTGGCGGCGCCGATCGGCCATACGCGAACGCCGGCGGCAGTTTTTGCGCGGTCGAGAATGAACCGCGTGACGCTAGCATTGTCGTTGACGGGTTTTGTGTTGGGCATGCAGCAGACGGCGGTGAATCCGCCGCGCGCGGCCGAACGCGTGCCAGTCTCGATCGTTTCTGAGGACTCCTGGCCCGGCTCACGCAGGTGGACGTGCATATCGATGAAGCCGGGCGCGACGATCAGGCCGGCAGCGTTGAAGACTTCGCACGCCGCGGAATCGCGCGAAAGCTTTCCCGGTTCAGCCACTTCCGCGATCTTGTCCCCGTCGAGAAGCACATCGCGCGTGGCGTCCGTTTTCGATACGGGGTCAATGACGCGCCCATTCTTAATCAGAAGCATGCGAAAGATCCTTTTTATCGGTGGAGCGGCGATTCCTCGGTGGGTGCGCTTCTTCGGCGACAGCGTTTGCGTTTGCGGCATCGCGACCCTCTTCCTGCGCGCCGGAAATCAGCAGGAAAAGCAGAGCCATACGAACAGCGATGCCGTTGGTGACTTGTTCGAGCACGCAGGACTGCGGGCCGTCGGCAACTTCCGGGGTAATTTCGATGCCGCGATTCATCGGGCCGGGATGCAGAACGAGCGCATTCGGTTTGGCGCGGCGGAGACGCTCGGCGTTGAGCTGGTAGCCGAGAACGTAGTCTTCGGAGGAGATGGAAGGCTCATGCATCCGCTCGGTTTGTACACGAAGCACAAGAACGACGTCGGCGTCTTCGAGAGCTTCCTCGAGCCGAAACACGCGCCGGATGGATACGCCGGGCGCGCCAATTTTTTCCAGTTCGCTGGGAACCCACATCGCCGGACCGCACAACGTGAAGCGGCAGCCGAATTTTCCGAGTAAATGAATGTTGGAGCGCGCGACGCGGCTGTGTTGCAGGTCGCCGAGAATGGTGACGTTGAGATTGTTGATTTTGCCGAGACGGTCGCGAATCGTGAGGGCGTCGAGTAATCCTTGCGAAGGATGCTCGTGCGTGCCGTCACCGGCGTTGATGACGGGAATGTCGAGGTGGCGGGCGACGAAGTCGGCGGCGCCCGACGAAGCGTGGCGCATGACCAGGCAGTCCGGCTTCATGGCGTTGAGCGTTTGCACGGTGTCGAGCAGCGACTCGCCTTTTTTTACGCTGGAAGATTCCGCCTGGAGGTTCATGGTGTCCGCGCCAAGACGAGAGGCGGCGGTGCCAAAGCTGATGCGCGTGCGCGTCGAATTCTCAAAAAATGCCAAGGCGACGGTTTTGCCGCGGAGAGTGGCGAGTTTTTTTAGCGGATTGCGCTGAATGGCTTGAAAGTGACTGCTTTGATCGAGAAGAAACGTAAGTTCGTCCGCGTTGAGCGGTTCCAGAGCCAGAAGGTCGCGGAAGCGATAGGTCACATTTGCACTCTTTGCGTCGCGGGCGAAAAATCTGGTTTCAAACTACGGCTCCTGGCGGTCGACGAGAACGACGCGCTCTTCGTCATCGACCTCGCGGAGACGCACTTCGATGATTTCGGTGTCGCTGGTCTGCACGGTGCGTCCGACGAACTGGGCTTCGATGGGCATTTCGCGGTGGCCGCGGTCGATGAGGACGCAGAGAGAGACGCGCTGGGGGCGTCCCAGATCGAAGAGGCCGTTCATCCCGGCGCGGATGGTGCGGCCAGTGTAAAGCACGTCGTCTACCAGGACGAGGTCCATACCGTCAACGCCAAAGGGAATGTCGGAAGACTGCAAAACGGCGTGAGACGCGACTTTAGAGAGATCGTCGCGATAAAGAGTAATGTCCAAGGTGCCGACAGGGACGTCGACCCCATCGATGCCGCGCATGGCTTGTGCGATGCGCTGAGCCAGAGGGACGCCGCGACGGCGTATGCCGATCAGCGCGAGATGCTTGGTGCCGCCGCTCTTTTCGACAATTTGATGGGCCAGACGGCGCAGGGTGCGATCGATCTCCGAGGCGGACATCAATTGGGCTTTTTCGACGATGCGCATGGTCGGGTAATCCTAGCACAAGCGTCTTGAGGCATGCAGTGGGACAGACATCCTTGTCTGTCGGGTTCGTGCTATGCTTTCCTGCGAAGTGACCAGCGCAGCCGGTGTTGACCTGACCGTGCAGCTTGGCGCGGTGCGCCTGCGGAATCCTATCCTTACCGCCAGCGGAACCTTCGGTTACGGCGTCGAATTTGCCCACCTTGTTGACCTCAACCGGCTCGGCGGCATAGTCGTCAAAGGCCTCTCCCTCGAACCGATGGAAGGTGCCCCTCCGCCCCGCCTTTGCGAGACCCCTTCCGGGATGCTGAACGCCGTCGGGCTCCAGAACATAGGCGTGCGAGCCTTTGTGGCTGAAAAACTCCCGGTACTAAGAAAATACGATACAGCGATTATTGCCAACGTCTTCGGCTACTGCGTCGAGGACTACCTCGAGGTGATCCGGATCCTCGAAGATGCCGAGGGGCTGGCTGCCTACGAACTGAACATCTCCTGCCCCAACGTTAAGAGGGGGGGCATGCAGTTCGGGGGCGACCCGGGCCTGGTTGCCGAGGTGGTCGGCGCGGCGCGAAAGGCGGCAGCGCAACGACCGCTCTGGGTAAAACTCTCGCCGATGGTTGCAGACATTGGACTTATCGCCAAGACAGCAGAGGCGGCGGGAGCGGACGCCTTGACGGTCGCGAACACCTATCCCGCCATGTCGATCGATCCGTGGACAGGAAAGTCCCATCTGGGGAACCAAACGGGCGGTCTCTCAGGTCCGTCTATCAAGCCAATCACTCTGCGGCTGGTGCACGAAGCAAATAAGGCGATTAAGATCCCGATCTTAGGTGTCGGCGGTATAGAGACGGTCGAGGACGTGCTTCAGTATCTGGCAGTAGGGGCGACAGCCGTACAGGTAGGGACGGCCAGCTTTACTGACCCTGAGGTCAGTCAGCGACTTGTTGGCGATCTTGAGGGAGCTCTTTTAAGAGCTAAAACGTTTACTATCAATGAGATGAAGGGTAAAGTTTTCACAGATTTTGGTTGACATAATGACTCATTTTTGCTACACTTTTCTGGATATGAGTAGCACAAAGAACACACTATGAGACGACCACTATTTGTTTTCTGGGCCGCTTTCCGATGGGTGCTCCTAATGTTCCTCATCGTTCCCGTGATGGACGCTCCACTCGTTGCGCACTTGAGCGCTCCGGTCAAACCGATCAAGTCCTGGGTAGGCAACTCCAGCTGGTACGGGCCGGGGTTCAATGGTAAGAAGACCGCCAACGGCGAATACTTTGACTGCGAAGCCTTGACGGCCGCACACCCCAACCTTCCCTTTGGCTCCATCGTTCGGGTCGTAAATCCCCGGAACGGAAAGTTTGAACTAGTACGCATCAACGACCGAGGTCCTTATCAAGAAGGACGCGAAATTGATGTATCCTATCGCGTAGCCCGCAATCTCGGGCTCATCCATTCGGGCGTGAACCAGGTTCGCCTCGAGTTGATGGAACTACCACACAAAAACTGACCCCGTCGAAATCGGGGTCGCACATGACCTTGAGCTTCGACGCCCATCCCCGCAGCAGCCTGAT
>DASXMM010000079.1:0-5053 GCA_036495665.1 Candidatus Acidiferrum sp.
AATCTCATCCAAGAAAAGCGTCCCGCGATGCGCCAAATCCAGCTTGCCCACCTTGCGCGCACCCGCTCCCGTAAACGCCCCGCGTTCGTGCCCAAACAACTCGTTCTCCACCAGCCCCTCAGGAATCGCCGCGCAATTCAAAGCCACAAACGGCTGCTCCCGCCGCTGCGAAAGGTGATGCACCGCCCGCGCAAACAATTCCTTCCCCGTCCCGCTTTCTCCCAAAAGCAAAACGGTCGAATCCGTCGCCGCCACCCGCTGAATCTGCGTGCTGATCTCGCGAATCGCCGCGTGCTCCCCCACAATCCGCGGAAACCCATACCGCGCCGTATACTCCTCGCGCAGCAGCAAATTTTCCCGCTGCATCTCTTGCTGCCGCGCCGCGCGCTGCACCAGCAATTTCAAATGGTCCAGGTCTACCGGCTTCTGCAGAAAGTCAAACGCCCCGTCCTTCATTGCCGAAACCGCTTCCTCGATCGACCCAAACGCCGTCAGCAGCAGCACCGGTATCGTCGCATCCGCCTGCTTCGACTCCCGCAAAACTTCCAGCCCCGACGCTCCCGGCATCTTCAAATCCGTAATCACCATCAAATATCGCCGCGCCCGCAACTTCTGTATCGCGGTCGTCCCATCCGGCGCCTCTTCCACGGCATAGCCCGCGCGCTCCAATGCCTTCTTCAGCATCGCCCGCAGCTCGTTCTTATCTTCAACAAGGAGAAGAGGTTCCATCTCTTTCGTTTCTACCACGAATGCGGTCGCGTTCCGGGAACAACGGCACACACATGTGCGGAGAAGGGAAGTATTCAACACGAATCGGGAGACAAGCCGCCGCCAACCCGGTCACCAAAAGTCAGTCAGGAGGGACTCTTCTCGAAAATCTCAAGCTGCTCTTGCACGGCAGGGAATGCAACATTCGGTTTTACATGCTTCAAAAACTCTTGTTTTCCACCAAAAGCCGTCACATACCTTTTGAACGCATCTTGGAAGATTGCGCTGAAGACTGTAGGGGGAACCATTACTGGCGTTGCGTGCTTGGCCGGATTAATTTTCTGCGTGAAGAAATAGCCGGCCTCATCTACAAGACACTTCGAGTCACGAAGCGCCACAATCAAACCGTCATCTTCTTCGGGTGCGATCGAAGTCGGGCCACCCGGTTCTTCGGAATGGAATTTCATAAGGCCAGATATCAGGAAATACTCAGAATCAGCCGTTTTGAAATGGCCGTAGACCCATGCTGCCACGTACCTGCCGCGAAGCTCGGTGCACTCCTTCAGAAGGCGCGGCGGCATTTTTTCAAAATGCACTTTCTGGGGGTCGTAGGAAATCCCGAATAGCTGATCGGACATCAACTGCTGCGAAAACGCGACACTCGCGGCGGCGAGACTGAGCAAGGATATACAAAGCAATCGCCCACGCGTTCTCAACATTGCGCTGTCTCGGAGCGTAGCCTGACTACCTTGCCCAACCCGGATCGCCACCAGACTTCCGCAACTCATCTTCCAAATCCGAGAGCTGCTGCTTCAGGTTGGCAATCTCCTGCTTCTTCGCGTCGATCTTAGCGTCCTTGTCGTTGATGTCCTTGCGCGTATATTGCTCCGTCAGCGCTTTTTGTGGGTCGGGGTAGTACTGCACTTGCGCCTTTTCGGCTTCCCGCTGCAAAATGTCGAGTTCTTTTTCCGCCGTTGCTATCTTATCTCGCTGCTCCTGGAAGCGCTTCCGCCACATCGTCGCCGGGTCGTCTTTGTCCGAGCCGCCGGCAGCGCCAGTGCCATTCGCCGCCGCGCCTTGCCCCTTATCAGCCGCAGCTTGCCCCGCGGCTGGTTGGCCGTCTTGCGCAGCAGCGGCCTTGTCCGCAGGCGTGGCCGGCTTTACATCATCGTCCGTGTAAACTTTCTTCGGCTTAGGCGCTGTTTTCCGCTGCTCGCGCGCTTTTCGCGCCGCGTCCGCCACCGGATCGCCCGTTTGCTGCTGCCCCGAACTCGTCTCCTGCTGCTGCCGCGCCGCAGCGGGAAGCGCCATCAAACCAAGCCCTGCCAAGACCATCGAACCCACGAACCAATTCTTGACACTCATAGTTCACCGCCTCTCCCGGGGTGAGCTGGACTCCCCAGCCTGCCTAGATGCTGTCCTTCTTCGATTCTACCGCTTCTGGCACGCTTCGGCACGCGGGTAGCGTAACAATAAAGGCCGCCCCGCCCTCCGCCCGGTTCCGCGCCTCGACGCGCCCCCCATGCTGCACAATGATTTTCTGCACCACCGCCAAGCCCAGCCCCGTCCCCTTCGCCTTCGTAGTAAAAAACGGCCGAAACAGTTTTGCCATCGCCGCTGGCGCAATCCCCCCGCCGTTATCAAAAACTGTGATCCGCTGCGTATACGTCTCCTCGTGCCGCGCCACTTCGCCGCGCAAAAGCACGCGCCCGCCGTTCGCCGCTCCGACAGACGCCTCCGCGGCATTCCGCGTAAGATTCAAAAACGCCTGCCGCAGCAATCCCTCATCTCCCGCCACGCTTCCCATCGGCCCCTCAAAACGAATTCGCACCTGAGGCATGGCCTCCGCCACCTCGGAAACCACTCGCTCCACCAAAGGCTCGACCGCCACGGGCTCGCTGGAAATCTCTAACGGCCGCGCATACTTCAAAAATTCCGTCACCACATGCGTGATATTCCGGGTCTGCTCCAGGATCCTTTCGGCAGAATCCGCCACTTCGCCCGCCGCAGCCTCCGCGCTAATCATCTGCGCATAACCCGAAATCGTGGCCAAAGCATTCTTGAACTCATGCGCAATGCCCGCTGACAACTCCCCCACCGCCGCCAGACTTTCCTTCAAGTGAATCTGCTCCTGTAGTGCAGCCAATTCTGTCAAATCCGTTAGCAAACAAATCGCCCCGTTAATCTTTTCCGTCCCGCGCCGAATCGGCGAAATCGTCACACCCAAAAGCCGCGTCTCTCCGCCCGGCGCCAAGTGCTCGACTTGCTCCCGGCGAAAAATACTTCCGTTCGTCAAACAGTCCCCCACCAGCCGCGTCAAATCCGATTTCTCTCCGAACACTTCGCTATACCTGCGAAATCCCAATGTCTGAATTCCTAAAACCTGCTCCGCCGCAGGATTCGCGCTGGAAATAATTCCAGTCGCATTCACAACAACGAGCCCGGCCGGCATATTCCGCGTCACTTCTTCGCTCAACCGTTCCGTATGCTCCGCGCGCTCCCGCTCAATCTTGTGCAGCCTCTCCAGCTCTTTCTCCTGATCGCGAAGCTGCCGGATCACTCCCTGCATCGACGCCTGCATAAACGCCGACGGGTTTTCCGTTCGCGGAGGCGCCATCGTCACGTCCGCGCGATGCGACTCCTGCGTGCTCTGAAAAAATTTGCGCAGCAGAAAAAAAATAATCCCCACGACGGAGAGAATGCCGACAGCCACGCCTGCGGCAATTTCCCACAGGTGTTGCGTTGTTTCGGCTTGGAATGCTGCGAACATCATTGCCTGCATCGGCCTCGCATCGGAAGAATCCTCAGCGCAACCTCGGCCCCAGATCAATCGAGAAGGAAGAAAACAAAAACATCACAACCAGCGCCGCAATTCCCAAAAAAGTCCCCAGCGGCAAATGGTATTGGCTGGCAATCTGCCATCGAATCTGTTTCACGGTACCCAACCCTCGCCGGCTGGCGCGCTCCGCCAACCGCCGCCCTGCTCCACCCAAGTACATCGCCGCAATCACCGCCACTCCCACGATGCTTCCCAGCAAAGTCCCGAGCAAAATCGTAAGAAAAGCGTTCCTTACGCCAAGAAATGCTCCCACCATCATCATCATCTTGACGTCGCCAAGCCCCATCCCCTCGCGCCCGCGGACCAATTTGTAAAGCGCCGCCGCTCCCCACAACAAAAAGCTGCCAAATGCCGCCCCAAGAAGCGCCTCAATCACCCCGAAAAGATGCTCAGGAGGCACCCAAGGTATAAGCCGCAAAATAAAAAAACGCACCATGTCGTCGCTAGGCGGCACAAACGCAGAAAAAAGCACTCCTGCTGCAAACCCGGGCCAGGTAATCACATCCGGCAGCAACCGCACGCGCAAGTCCGTAACCGTCAAAATCACAATCAAGCAAACAAAAAATAGCCACTTGATCGTCGCCTGCGAAATCCCAAACTCCAGAAAACAACCCACAAACAAAAGACCCGTCGTAAATTCCACCAACGGATACATCGGCGAAATCGGCAGCCCGCAGGTCCGGCATTTTCCGCGCAGCCAAAACCACGCAATCACCGGCACATTGTCGTAAGGCTTGATCGGCGTCAAACACCGCGGGCACCGCGACCCCGGCGACACAATAGAGAGCTCTTCCGGAATGCGCGTGATACACACATTCAAGAAGCTCCCAATCACAATCCCAAATAGAAAAAGGAAAACGATGATCAAGGTTTAGTCAGCCCTTTTGGGCCGCATTAGTACTGTCCCACACCTACCAAGCCGCCTCAACAAACCCGGGCCCGCTCCGTGCCCCAACCCTAACGGTTTCTAGCTCCTCTGTGGTCCTCTGTGTTCTCTGTGTCTTCTGTGTAAATGCTTTTGGTAATGCAGCAGTTTCGCGTAACCGCGTTTATCGGGACCTATCGCGTTCGGTAGATAACTTCCGGGTTGCCGACTATCTGAGAGCTACCAGAAAGGCATCACGCCCTTCGTTGATTCACGTCGAAATAGGAGTTGTTAGTCTTCACAGCACTGAGGTAAATTTCCTGCCGTAAGGTGCTGATTATGGCCAAGCTTGCGCGCATCACCATACTCACCGAGCCAATTGGCAGTATCCTTAGACTCGATGAGGTTATCGAGAGGGGCGACTGTTCCGCGTAGCAACCGGATGGAGTCAAATGGCTGCCGTGAACTTGATTGGCTCGTACAACTACGCGCTCGTGGCACTTTCGGTGTTGATTGCCATGTTTGCGTCGTACGCTGCTCTGGATCTCGCAGGTCGCATAACGGCCGCTGGCGGTTGGACTCGCGTGTTTTGGCTATTGGGCGGGGCCGGCGCGATGGGGACTGGCATTTGGTCCATGCAC
>DASXMM010000080.1:0-4080 GCA_036495665.1 Candidatus Acidiferrum sp.
GGTTCACCTTTGGCACTGCTGTCGCTTCCTCTCTCCTGACAGGGGTCAGGATACAATTGTACCGTCCCGGGTCGAATCAGGGGAACGTTGTAGGGGCTGGGCTATTAGTGCTTTAGGCAAGCAAAAGCCAGCACGCATGGACAGGTGCGATTCCGCAAGTCGTTGAAACAGAACGACCTATCACATCGTTAGATGCTGAGGCCGGGAGCTGGGTTGCGCTTTTTCTTGCTGGTACACGACCCGATGGCTGAGCATCGGACCGGCACAGTATTAGGTCCGACTTTGACTGTTTTCTCTTAAACCCGAGCCTTTGGGGAATGTTGCGCTGGAGTTCGGCTGCCTTTGTGGGCTGTCAGCGGCAGCGGAGGGGGAGGCGATCTCGCCCGCAACGCAAAAGCTTTTGGTCCGGGCCAGTCCAGGCCACCGCTGCGTTCGGCGCGATGATCAGATTAGCTCTGCCGGACCATCTCGATTTGTTTCGATGCGGATGATCCGGTTTTTTCGCTGCAGATGAAAGGCGCGCTTTGCTGGGGGTAAGGCCTCTGCTAGAATGAGAGGCTCAGCTTTGTAACTTTTCAGAGCAAATTTCCGGCTGCGACAGACAGCCTAGTAGGAAGAACAATGGCACTGAAGTGTGAACTATGCGGCAAAGGGCCGCACTACGGTAACGTGATCAGTCACGCGAATAATACACGGCGGAGGCGGTGGAACCCGAACCTGAAGCGGGTTCACGCGCTGATCGATGGGGCGACGAAACATATACGTGTTTGCACGGCCTGCATTCGCCTGGGCCGCGTGAAGAAAGCTGCCTGAGCACCCCACCTTGAATCCTTCGCATGCGAAGAACTGTTCGGCTGGGCGTTTGCACGGCCCGAAGAAGGGGCTGGCGCGCGCGGCGATGCTGTTGCCCCTGCTTTCCATAGTCCTAACGATCGGGGCGGGCTGCAAACAGAAGGCGCAGCCGGCGCCGGACGTGTGGGCGGTGGTGAATGGGCAAGAGATCAAGCGCGATGACGTGGACAAGTATTACCGCACGCGCGTGAATCCGGAAGGGCAGGAGCCTTCGCAGGAAGAAGCGCTGTCGCTGAAGCTGAACGTCCTGGACGAATTGATCAACAACGAGATTTTGCTGGAGCGCGCGAAGAAGCTGAATCTCGAAGCCAGCGACGGCGAAGTGGAAGACAAGTTCACCGAGCTGAAGAGTCCCTACACTGAAGACGAGTTTCAGCGGCAATTGAAGGATCGCGGCGTATCCGTGGATGACTTGAAGCACGACCTCCGGCGGCAGCTTTCGATCACCAAGCTGCTGAATCGCGAAGTGGTGGCGAAGATAACGATCACCGATCAGGACGTCATCGACGCGTACAACTCAAACAAAGCGCAATTCAATGTTGCGGAACCTCGCTATCGGATTTCCGAGATCGTCGTAACGCCCCGCAAGGAACCGCAGATTCGCAACCTCAAGAATGACGATGCTACGAACGAAGTCGAAGCCGAACGCAAAGTAAAGATGCTTGAAGACAAGTTGAATAGCGGCGCGGATTTCGCGCAGTTGGCGATGGACTACTCCGAGGACATGAATTCGTCGGCGATGGGCGGAGATTTGGGATATGTTCCCGAATCGGCGCTGAATCAAGCTGATCCGGCTTTGAAGCGGTTCGTGTTGGGAATGAAGCCAGGGCAAGTGAGCCCGCCAATGGCGACGCAGTCGAAAGACGGTTCGCGCATCGTCATCTTGAAGCTCATCTCCCGGGAGTCGCCCGGGCAACGCAACATTTCTGATCCGCAGGTGCAGCAGACCATTCGCGATACGCTGCGCAATCACAAAGAACAGTTGCTGCGCGCTGCTTATTTGACGATTGCGCGGGACGACGCGCGGGTGACGAATTACCTGGCGCAGCAAGTGATCGAAGCCGCCGGGAAGTTACCGGCTGCGGCCAAGACGGATTTTCCATCCAAGCCGACAGGGCAGCACTGATCTGTTGGGGGCGAGCCCTGCGCTACAGCTCACATCTTCTCTTTATCCGCACCAATTTCCCAAAACAATTCAGGAAATGACGCAGAGCACTTCGCCCGCGTTGACGGGCTGGCCTTCTTTGACGCTGAGGCGCTCGACTGTGCCGGCTTTCGGCGAACGAATTTCGTTTTGCATCTTCATGGCTTCCACCACCAGGATGCCTTGGCCAGCTTCCACTTTGTCTCCCACTCGGATAAGCACGCGAACGACTTTGCCAGGCATGGGAGCAACCACGTGCTGACGGCCCTCCGCTTCGAATGCACCATGCGTGCGGCCCCGCCAAGCGCGGGGATCGAGCACATCGGCCGTAAATTCGTGCAAGCCAGTCTGGAGCTTGAGCGCACCGTCTGAGGTGGGAGTAATGCTAACCTCGTAGGACTGTCCGTCGAGCAAAAGTGAAAGCGTGTTGGAGTCGATTTCGACGGCGTCGGCGTTAACGACTTTTTCGTCGAGCGAGACTCTCCAGCGTTCGCCGTCCCGTTCGAGCTCAACGGTGGTCAGTCGCTTTCCGGATGGGCCCGTGAGCTTCACCTCAAACTTCATGGGAGGCGGTCCAGTTGTTGGCGACGGCCTTCTTGCTTCCAACGGGAAGGTCGCGAAGATTGGTCGCTTGGAAAGGAACGATCCGAAGACTTGTCCGAATGATTCGCTTGCCACAGAGCGGCGGCAATCGCGGAGGCATCAGAGGCACTATCGGCATTTGGGCCGTTTTTTGAGGCCGATGCCGGGGAGGGCGAGCGCTGGAGCAATTCGTCGAGCCATTTCGTGTGGATTTCGCCGCGAAGAAAATCCGGCTCGGTGAGAATGCGGCGGAAGAGGCCTGCATTGGTCTTGATGCCAGTGACGGTGTACTCCTCAAGCGCACGCCGGAGCCGAGCGATCGTTTCTTCGCGGCTGTTGCCCCAAGCGATCAACTTGCTCAAAAGCGGATCGTAGTCCATCGGAACGGTCCAGCCTTCGTAGACCCCGTCATCAAGGCGAATGCCGGGGCCGCTGGGCGCGCGGCGCGAAAGAATTTTTCCCGGCGAAGGAAAAAAATTGTTGTCGGGGTCTTCAGCATAGAGGCGCACTTCCATGGCATGGCCGCGAGGAGTGATGGTCTCCCATGCAAAGGGAAGACGGTGACCTGCCGCGATCGCGATTTGCAGCTTGACCAAGTCGAGGCCGGTCACCTGCTCCGTGACGGGATGCTCGACCTGAAGGCGCGTATTTACTTCGAGAAAATAAAAATTTAGATGAGCGTCGACCAGGAATTCAACCGTGCCAGCGTTGACGTATCCACCGGCGCGCGCGAGCCGGACGGCGGCATCGCCCATTTTTTTGCGCAGTTCGGGCGTGACGACGAGCGAGGGCGCTTCTTCGACCACTTTTTGATGGCGCCGCTGCACGGAGCACTCGCGTTCGCCGAGCGAAACGACACGACCGTGGGCATCCGCGAGTATCTGAATCTCGATGTGGCGCGGTCTCTCAAGGTACTTTTCCAAATAAAGACGCTCGTCGCCGAAGGCATTGAGAGCTTCCGACGAAGCATCGCGCCAGGCCGATGTAAACTCGGCGTCTCGCGTGACCACGCGCATACCTTTGCCGCCGCCGCCCGCCACGGCCTTCAGCAAAACGGGATAGCCCATGTTTTGCGCGAGAGCCTGCGCGTCGTCGGGTTTTTCGATGGGATTGTTTGCGCCGGGAACCGTCGGCACTTCGGCACGGCGCGCGAGCTGGCGGCCAGCTGTCTTCGAGCCGAGCGCTTCCATGGCTTCGGCGCTCGGACCGATAAAAGTGATCCCCACCTCGGCGCAAGCACGCGGAAGCGCCGCATTTTCGGCGAGGAAACCGTAGCCGGGATGGATCGCGTCGCAGCCCGAGCGACGCGCTACGTCGATGATTTTCTCGATGCAAAGATAACTTTCGCGAGAGGGTGCGGGGCCAATGGAATAGGCCTCGTCAGCGAGGCGAACGTGCAGCGATTTGCGGTCGACGTCGCTGAAAACCGCAACGCTGCGAATGCCAAGCTCGCGGCAGGCACGCAGGATGCGCACGGCGATTTCGCCGCGATTGGCAATCAG
>DASXMM010000081.1:0-2075 GCA_036495665.1 Candidatus Acidiferrum sp.
CCGGCGCCGGCGAGCAGTAGGATGGTGAAGGCCACCTGGCCGGCCACGAGCAGCTTGCGGAAACCCACATGCGAAACGCTCGCCGAAGAGGTCGAGCCCTGGTCCTTGATTACATCCGCCACGCCCATGCGCGTGACGCGCCACGCCGGAATCAGGCCAAAGAAAATGCCCGAAAGGGCGGTGGCGGCAATGGCAAAGGCAAGAACGCCCTTATCCAGACTGTCGCTGAGCCCTTGAATTCCGGCATTTTCCACGACGATCGGCGTCAGCACGCGCATCAGCCACGTGCCCAATAGTATCCCCATCAGGCCGCCGCCAAATGCGCACAGCAGGCTCTCGACCAGCAGTTGGCGAATCATTCGGGCGCGGCTGGCTCCCATCGCTGTGCGAATTGCAAACTCGCGCTGCCGTCCCGCACCCCGCGCCAATACCAAGTTCGCTACATTCGTACAGGCAATCAGCAGCACCAGCCCGACCATCACAAAGAGCGTGATGATTTGCCCGCCACTGTCCCGCTGCAAAACCGTACGGCCGTGCGCTCCCGAAGAGAGAACAATCTTCTTATCGAGAAATTGCTGGCGCTTCTTTTCGGCCCAGGCTGATTTAATCTGAGGGAGTTGTTCTTCGAGGAGCGGCTTATAGGCGGCGTTGATACCCGCTTGCGCCTCTTTTTCGGAAACACCCGGCTTGCGGCGCGCGAGCAGCGTCAGCCAATAGTCGTTCCATCCATCGAGCGTCTCGCTGTACTCGCTCATGAGCGGCGTCATCATCATGGGCACGTATAGATCGGGGGTCTTGCCGACCTGCACGCCGCTAAAGCCGGCCTGCGATACACCGACGACGGTCATCTCAACGTTATTCACGAGCAGCACTTTGTTCAGAATGCTGGGATCGCCGCCGAAGTGCCGCTTCCAGTAGGAATAGCTCAGCACTACATACGGCTCGGCCGAAGGCACCTTGTCGTCATCCTGGGTGAACATGCGCCCGATCGCCGGCTGCACTCCCAACACGTCAAAGTAGTTGCCAGAAACGACTTCGCCCACCGCGCGGTCCGTCTGACCGTGATTCGCTAGGCTAGCGGAAAAGCCATATCGCGCCAAAATGCCCGAAAAGACCGAGTTGGTATCGCGCAGGCCCTTGTACATGGGATAGGAGAACGATTCTGTATCGTCGCCGTCCGTGGAAACGTGCCCGGTCTTGGGTCCTGGTGAACGCAAAATCTCCAGCTGGCCGGGGTTCTTGATGGGTAGCTCGCTCAGCAAAACCTGGTTCATCAAAGAGAAGATCGCGGTGTTGGCTCCGATGCCTAAGGCCAGAGTAATCACCGCGATAGCCGTGAAGCCGGGGTTTTTGGCCAGCAGGCGGAGGCCGAAGGTGATGTCTTTCCAAAAATTCTGCATTTAGGCGTTTACCTTTACCTTAAGGACGTTGATCCGCGCCAAGTGTTGCTGAGAAGATATGCGAAATGTGGAGTGCGACTTGGATGTCGGGTACCGGTACCCAGTCCGCGCAAGCTCTGGCTCGTGCCTATCCGTATCGATGGAAACTTTGGCAGCGCAACCTGCACCACTTCCGCTACGCACTGCTGGTATTTGACGTTCCACCGGGCAATAGGTCAGGCGAGGCGTACCAATAAGGGAATTGGCTTGGCCTCTGGCTAGCTTTACTGCGTGCGCGAGAATCGGGTTCATTTCGACCCTGTAATCGCGGAGATGCAGGATTCGTCTTGGCATGGGACTTGGCCTGCAATTCGGCACGCGATTCGACACGGGACACCCGCTCCTTTGTAACAGGGGATACGCAACGGGCCAGAGAATGGTTCCCCTAATAATCTGCAAAGAATGGTTTCCAGCTGAATCTTTCAGCCTGGCCGAAATTTCCCGCTCGCACATTGCCTTGGCGGTCCGATGCTCTATTCATAGCGCAAGGCCACTATGGGATCGACGCGGGTGGCGCGCCGCGCCGGAATGTAACAGGCCAGAACGCCAACGAAGACCAGCAAAACGGAGACGGCGGCGAAGGTCCATGGATCTGTTGTGCGAACGCCGAAGAGAAGGCTTTGCAGGAATCGAGTG
>DASXMM010000082.1:0-13068 GCA_036495665.1 Candidatus Acidiferrum sp.
TTATTTCGCTAGGAGAGTTTTCCAGCGCTCCCACGCATCTGTGCGAGCTTTTTTGTTGGCCTCATTGGCGTCGGGCGCTTCGCCTGCGCGCATGAAACCGTGGCCTGCGCCTTCGTAGGTTACAGGCTGGAAGGTTTTGCCTGCGGCTTTCATGTTGGTGATGGCGTCGGGAATCATGGCGCCGATGCGCGCGTCGTTACCGGCGAAGAAGCCGTAGACCGGGGCGTTGATGCGCACCATGGCGTCTTTGTCTGGCGGCGGGCCGTAGAAAACGAATGCTGCGGAGAGGTCGCCCCGGTTGGTGGCAAAGCGGAAGGTCTGGCCGCCGCCCCAACAGAATCCGGCGACAAACAATTTGCCGTTCGTAGCGGGGATTTTCTTTCCATAGTCGGCGGCGGCGTTCAGGTCGGCGGTGACCTGGTCTGGAGGGAGGTTGCTGACGGCTTCCGTCACTTTGTCGGCGGCAATGGAAGAGCTGCGGCCGCCGTTTGGCCCCATGCCTGAAAGCAGGTCGGGCGCTACGGCGATGTATCCGGCAGCGGCGACCTGGTCGGCCAAGTCCTCGACCCAATCGGACATGCCAAAGATTTCATGGATGATCAAAACTACGGGACGCTTGTCTTTCGATTCTGGGTAGACGACGAACGTTTCGACGGATCGGCCATCGTGCTTCACGGATACCCACTCACTGTGGCGCGGCGACTTCGCCAGCGTTGCCTTCGCCCAGTCCTGTGCACTCGCAACCTGCGCCAATCCGAGAATCATCAGAGCCAGCAAAATACGCTTCATGTTTCCCCCCGCATTTAGGATCTCGAGTCCAAATCCGCTTCTGCAAACCGGGCTTCTTTTGAGCAATTCGGCGGTGACGCTGGGCGAGAGCATCATATACGCTTGGGCTTGCCGCTATCAACGTGAGACCGGTCTGGGTAGTGCTTCCGTTTCGGCAACCCGACTGTGTCGGGATGACGGGGAGCGCATGGAAACAAAAGGCGGCGTTTCTTCGTCCTTACAAGTAACAAGCCGGCTGCTTGGCAGACTCTTGCCCGGGCCGGCCCGCTTGACGCAGGGGGGACCTTATGGATTCACTCTGGCAGGATCTGAAGTTCGCGGTTCGTACCCTCATCAAAAAGCCCGGCTTCACGCTGGTCGCGGTATTGACGCTGGCGCTGGGCATCGGCGCGTCCACGGCGATTTTTTCTGTTGTGGACGCCGTTCTGCTGCGGGCGCTTCCCTATCCGGATCCGCAAAACATCGTGCGCGTGTGGGAACAGGCTCCCGACGGTCACCGCATGAACCTCGCCAACCCAAATTTCGAAGATTTTCTTGCGCAGAACAATACCTTTGCGAGTCTGGCGGCCTACGGCTATGGGCAGTCCTCGGTTTCGGGCGGAAGCGAGCCTGTACGCGTCGACATCGCCGTGGTCTCGATGGGCTTCTTTAAGGCGCTCGGCGTCGAACCCTTTCGTGGTCGCGCTTTTGCACCGGACGAGCAGACACTGCACGGTGCCCCGGCAGTGATCGTGAGTTATGGCTATTGGCAGCGATATCTCGGAGGTGCTACGGATCTGTCCAAATTCCACCTGGCCATGGCGGGAGGCGTCTACCCTGTTGTCGGCGTGATGCCGGCGGGATTCGATTTCCCGCCGGGCGTCGCGGCATGGATTCCACGCGAATTGGATGAAGACACTCCGAGCCGCACCGCGCACAATTGGCGAGGGATTGGCCGCGTTCGCGACGGGGTGACCGTGGCCCAGGCGCGCGCGAATCTCAGCGCGATTGCTCACCGTATTAAAGAGCAGTACGGCAAAGAGGTTGATCTTAGCGACGCTGCGGTCGTGCCTCTTGCCGACGCGATGGTCGGAGACGTGCGCACCGCTCTTCTGACTCTTCTGGGAGCCGTCGGTCTTTTGATGGTTGTCGCATGCGCGAATGTCGCGGGCTTGCTTTTGGCGCGGACGGCCGCGCGCCGCAAAGAATTGGCCGTCCGCGCGGCGCTTGGTGCGGGTCGCGGTCGCCTTATCCAACAATTCCTCGCAGAGGCTCTCGTGCTTTCGTTCGCTGCCGGGGTACTGGGGATTTTGTTTGCAGCTTCGGCGGTCGGCGTACTTCCCGCGATTCTTCCAACGAATCTGCCGCGGCAGCAAGGTATCGGCATGAATACGTCGGTTCTATTGTTCGGATTGGCTGCGATTGTCGCGGTCGCCGTTTCGCTCGGGCTCTTTACCGCTTGGCGCGCCACTGCAGGGGATCCGCAGGAGGCGCTGAGTGCAGGCTCGCGCAGTTATAGTGGTTCGGGCGCTAGTCAGCGACTTCGCGGCTTTCTAGTGGTCGGCGAAATTGCCACGACGCTGGTGATTTTGGCTGGAGCAGGTCTTCTGGGCCGCAGCTTTTTGCAGCTCATTTCTACGAATCCTGGATTTCGCCAGGAAAACCTGATCACGATGGAGTTTTCGCCTGCCGTTTCGCAAGGGCAGTCGCTATCGGAACAGCCAGCGATAACCGCGCGACAAATCCATCTGATGGACGACATATTGACGCGGCTGCGCGCGATTCCCGGCGCAGGGACCGTGGGCCTTGCGGGTGCGCTTCCCGTCGCGGCGGGCGATAATCTCGCTGACGGAGATTTTTTGGTACTCAATGGACAAAAGTCGCCGACAAATTTCGATGAATGGGGCCGAATTGCGCAAAATCCCTCGAATGTCGGACACGCCTTATATTGCGTCGCAAGCGAGGGATACTTTCAGACGATCGGCATCCCACTTATCCGCGGACGGATGTTCGGCGCGCAGGATGACTTGAATTCGCCGCATGTGGCTGTGATCAGCGAATCCTTGGCCCGCGAGCGTTGGCCGAATCAGGACCCCATCGGTCAACTGATCCATTTTGGCAATATGGACGGCAACGTGAAACCGCAAACCATCATTGGCATCGTTGGCGACGTTCGCGCGCAAGGCCTCGACCGTCCGCCAAGCGCCATTATTTACGTTGATTACCGCCAGCGTGGAATGAACGCCAATTCGTCGCCCACGATTCTTATGCGCACTGCCGCACCGGTGGGGGAAATCGTTTCGGCGTCGCGAGGCGTTTTCCGCGATCTCGCTCCGGATGCTCCCGTGAAATTCTCTACGTTCGCGGACGAGATGGGTGGTTGGCTCGCGGATCGCCGTTTTCTGCTTCTTCTTATAGGGCTGTTCGCCGTCGCTGCTCTTGCTCTTGCGGCAGTTGGTATTTACGGAGTGGTGGCTTTCTCGGTTACGCGCCGAACGCAGGAGATTGGTATTCGCGTGGCGCTTGGCGCACAGCGTAGTGACGTTCTGGGCTTGATCTTAGGCGAAGGCGCGCGCATGGCAGCTCTCGGCGTGGGCATCGGCGTTGCCGCGTCGCTGGCGATCACACGGCTCATGTCGAGTCTCCTTTTTGGTGTTAGCGCCACCGACCCGATGACATTTGCCGGTGTCGCTGTGCTTCTTTCGATGGTGGCACTGCTGGCTTCCTACATTCCCGCGCGCCGCGCCATGCGCGTCGATCCCATCACCGCTTTGCGTTACGAATAGTTTTGCGAGAACGCGCGACAGATCCGCGATGAACTACAGCGGCTATCTTTCGTCCGCGTTCATTTTCGCAAAGCGAGAATTCTGAAATATCTATTGCGTGCGCTGGCCGTTTCCAAGAGACTCTGTCCTTTGTTTCTTGTGTTTG
Source organism: Candidatus Acidiferrum sp. (assembly GCA_036495665.1). Lineage (GTDB taxonomy): Bacteria > Acidobacteriota > Terriglobia > Acidiferrales > UBA7541 > Acidiferrum. Next base: position 3,700 of record DASXMM010000082.1, read on the forward strand.
GAGGCTACATGAAGCGGCTTCGCACTTTTGTCTTTCTTCTGGCGCTGTGCATTTTGCAGCCCGCGCTGGCGGTACCTCCGCAAGAGCCGGCTACGCAGAAACCGTCCGCGCCGCTCACGGCTGCCGAATCGCAACAGGGCACCGCGATTTCGGCGCCCTCTGCGCACCCGCTTGGGAAGGCAGACCTGGAAGCGTTTTTCGACGGGCTTGTGCCGCTGCAAATGGAACGAAGCGACGTGGCCGGCGCGACGGTGCTGGTGATGAAAGATGGAAAAGAGCTACTGAAGAAGGGCTATGGCTATTCGGACGTTACGAAAAAATCGACCGTCGAGCCGGATACGACAATGTTTAGGCTGGCGTCGATCTCAAAACTGTTCACGTGGGTTTCCGTCATGCAGCTGGCAGAGCAAGGGAAGCTCGACATTGATGCGGATGTGAACAACTATCTTGATTTCAAAATTGCTCCTGCGTTCGGCAAGCCCATCACTCTACGCAATCTGATGACGCACACGGGCGGGTTCGAAGAAGTGGTCCATGACATTATTTTTGTCGACCCTAAAAAAGCGACTTCGCTGCGCGACTTTATGATCGCGAATCAGCCGCGGCGCATGTATCCGCCTGGAGAGATTCCGGCGTACTCAAATTATGGCGTGGGTCTCGCGGGCTACATTGTGCAGCGAGTCGCCGCCGAACCGTTTGAACAGTACGTCTCGGAGCACATTTTCCTGCCTCTTGGGATGAAGCATTCGAGCTTTAATCAACCTATGACGACGGAACTTAGCTCTTTTGTGTCGGACGGGTACCGAGACACCACGGAAAAACCAGCGATCGGTTTTGAGATTTTCAATCCGGCTCCGGCTGGCGGAGTTTCTTCTGCTGCGGGCGATATGGAGAAGTTCGGACTGGCTCTGCTGAACGGCGGCGAACTCGACGGGCACCGCATTCTCAAGACAGAGACTCGCGATGCGATGTGGACACGGCAATTCGGGACTTCCGATTCCCTTCCGCCGATCTGCATGGGCTTCTATCAGACGTGGCGCAACAATCTTCGGTTCATTGGGCACGACGGTGATCTTGTGGCGTTTCACAGCATGTTTCTGCTGGAACCGTCGCAGAAACTTGTGCTCTTCGTTTCGTACAATTCGGCTGGCTCGTCCGGTCGTAACCGCGCTGAATTGCTCGATGGCTTCGCGGATCGTTATTTTCCGGCGTACACGGCGCCGGCGTTTCAAACGGTGCCCGTCGAACAACTCAAGGATATTGCGGGGAATTTTCAGGCTACGCGGCGCGCGGACAGCACCAAGCTGGCGATCGGGAATCCCGCGGGGCAATCAGTATTCCGCGTCGACAAAGATGGTGTGTTGACTATTGATACCGCCAAGGATTTGCGTGGCCATGCGCGCAAATGGAAGCCGATTGGCAAGGATTTGTGGCAAGTCGAGGACGAGCAGGCACGTCTGTTCGCCATTCGAGACTCGTCGGGGAAAATTGCGCGCATTGCTATCAACTTTGCCGGCGTACAACTGCAACGCGTGCCGTGGTACGAGAACAAAACGTTTGCGTGGATTGCGGCCGGGGTGAGCGTGGTGATTCTGCTTTTGGTTGTCTTGGCCAGCTTGATTCGGCTGGGGAGAAGGCTCTTCTTCCGCAATCGCGCGGTTTTGAAGCCGCAGCCCGGGACTCTTTGGATTACATTCGGTGCACGCTTGGCGGCGTTCACTTGGATTATTGTCGGGATATGGCTCGCAGCTATGGCTGCGGCCCTTCAGGGCGATGCGGTGCCGTCGTTTCCGGTCATTCAACGATACTTCACGCTGATCACGTGGTTTTCGGTGCTGGCTGCACTTTTCAGTATTTTTGCGCTGGTTGCGGGGATTCGTATCTGGGCGCGCGCGGATGTGCGTTTGATTTCGCGCGTGAAGTTTTCGCTTGTGGCGCTGGCGTGCGTGTTTTTGACGTGGTATTCGATTCACTGGAATTTGATCGGACCAATTCACCGATTCTAATTGATGGCTGTGGGCACGGCGTGCCGTCCCCCCTACAAGCCGCGGAACGGCTGCTTGACAACGGTTGGGTCTCGGCGTAGATAGGTAGGGTGTCTACGGTAGACGATCCACGGAAAGCACTTGAATTTTTGCAGGGTACCCTCAAAGTGCTGATACTGCGCAGTCTGCAGGCCGCTCCCAACCACGCTTACGGAATATCGCAATTCCTCGAACGCCAGTCTGAATCTGAATTCCTGGTGGACAACGGGTCGCTCTACCCCGCGCTGCAACGCTTGCTCCAACGACGCTGGATTGCGGCACAGTGGAAAAAATCTCCGAACGGGCGTCGCGCGAAGTACTACCGGCTGACGACTCTCGGGCGCACGCAATTGGTTGCGGCGAAATCGAAGTGGATGCGCTTTGTGGAAGCGATGGCTCGCGTGCTGGCCGCTCAGAGGTGAACATTATGCGTGAATGGTGGTCGAAGATTTGGGGCTCGTTGCATCTTCGCAGCGGCCTGCAAAACGATCTCTCCGATGAAATGCAAGCGCATCTCGACATGATGGCCGCGGAAAATGTGGAACGAGGCATGCCACCCGACGAAGCTCGCGTGGCCGCGCGCCGCCAATTCGGCAATTTAACGCGGACGGAAGAAAAGGCGCGTGAGGCCTGGCAATTTCCAAGGCTCGAAACCATTCTGCAAGACATTCGCTACGGTCTGCGCGGTATCCGGCGATCGCCGAGCTTTTCAGCAGTGGTAATTCTCACTCTCGCGCTGGGAATAGGCGCGAACACTGCGATTTTCAGCGTCGTGTACTCGGTGCTTCTGCGGCCGCTGCCGTACCCAAACGGCGAGCGGCTTGTTTGGCTCGGCGAATCAACCGCGAAATACGGTGGCATCAGCATCACGTGGATCAATTTTCAGCACTGGCGCAACGAGAATGATTCCTTCGAAAACATGGCGGGCTTCGCGAACGAGGACTTTACGCTTACTGGTCGGGGCGACGCCGTTCTCACCCACGCAGGCTTGGTAACCAGCAGCTTTTTCCAACTTACGGGCGCGAGGCCCGCGATGGGGCGTCTCTTTACGGACGCCGATGACGCGCCAGGCGCGGCACCGACCGTCGTCGTAACTGCCGACTTTTGGCAACGCCGGCTAGACGGAGATTCCCATGTCGTCGGTGAGTCTCTGTCGTTAGACGGCAAATCCTATGAAATCATCGGCGTCCTTCCCCCAGGGCGAAGATTTTTCTGGAATCCCGTCGACTTCTATCTGCCGATCGGCCGCTCTGCAGGCGCTCATCTCAAGCGCAGCGAACACGGTTCGATGCGCGCGTTGGGCCTTCTCAAGCCGGGAGCGACGCTTACTCAGGCGCGTATCAATCTCGATGACATTATGCAACGGCTCGCCGTCACCGATCCCGGCCCTGAAAACGATCACCGAGCCTTCGCAATCTATCTTACCGAGGCAACGGTCGGAAACGTTCGTCCCGTGCTGCTCATTCTCATGAGCGCCGTTGGTCTTGTGTTGATCATCGCGTGCGCCAATGTCGCCAGCCTTCTGCTCGTTCGCAGCACCGCGCGCACCAGAGAGATCGCCGTGCGGGTAGCCATCGGCGCAGGCCGGGCGCGCCTCGCGCGTCAGCTTTTCACGGAAAACTTGGTGGTTGCAGGCATCGGCGGCGGACTGGGGCTGCTGCTGGCGTCATGGTGCCTGCGCAGCCTGGTGCTGATCGGCCCGCGGGACATTCCGCGCCTTTCGGAGGCTACGCTCGACCTTCCGGTGCTTGTGTTTGCTACTGCGATCACTATCGTCGTTGGATTATTGGCTGGAGTTGCGCCGGTCTTCTCCGCCGGGAAAGTAGACCTCACCATCGCGCTGAAGGAAGGATCTCCTACGGCAGGTGTCGGTAAGCGCGGGCAAGCGTTCCGGAATACTCTCGTCATCGCGGAGATTGCCGTCACGCTCATTCTGGCGTTCGCCTCGAGTTTGCTCATTCGCAGCCTCATCGCCGCGCAAAATTCCGATCCCGGCTTCGATGCGCAACACCTGCTCGCGATCGAACTTCAGTTGCCCGAATCGCGCTACAAGTCGGACGAAAACGTCCGGCAATACTATGGTCAGCTTGCGCAGAGCCTGCGCGCCGAACTCGGTGTCGAAGATGTCGGGCTCGTGATGTGTCCACCGGGAGGTGGGGATTGCGGTGACTATTGGTATTCGATCCTCGAGAAACCGCCTCTCACGCGGGATGATGTTCCCCTCTCACTGTTCAACATTGTCGATGACGGCTATTTTCGTACCGCGAACGTGCGCTTCGTTGCAGGGCGCGCATTCAACGACACGGACCGCCCCGGCGGATCGCGGGTAACGATCATCAACGAACAGCTCGCGCATCAGTTGTGGCCCGATCCACGGTTGGCGTTGGGGCAGCATCTCAAAGTCGGCGGCACCTACATGGAAGGGCCGACACTCGAAATCGTCGGAGTCGTGGCCAACACTAGCCAGATGGGTCTCGACGCGGAGCAGATGCCGACGTTCTACTATCCGTTTTCGCAGAAACCTGACTCGGCCATGACGGTGGTGGTGCGAACTAATGGTGATCCGGCACAGTGGATGAAGGCCGCTCGCCGGCGGGTTTCGGCGCTGGACCGAAATGTCCCGATTCAGTCGCTGCGAACCGCCGAGGATTGGCTGGGAGCGACTCTCGAGCGAAGACGCTTTGCAACGCTGCTGCTCGGACTTTTCGGGGCGCTGGCGATGATTCTGGCTGCAGTGGGGATTTACGGCGTGCTCAACTATTGGGTGAGCGCGCGACAAAAAGAAATTGCCATTCGGCTGGCGATAGGAGCGTCGCGCTCCTCGATCCTTCGCTGGGCGGGATTGCATGCCGCTCGACTTGCGGTCATAGGAATTGTTCTCGGAGCTATCGGCGCTTGGAGCGCGTCCCGTTGGCTAGAGAGTATGGTCTTCGGCGTGACGGCGCGCAGTCCGTTGATGATGCTGGTCGCGGGAGCAGCGGTGATCGGCATAGCCGCGCTGGCCGCAGGCCTTCCGCTATGGCGCGCTACGCACACGGATGCGGTTCGCAACCTTCATCAGGGGTGAAAGTTTTTCGCGCGTGATTTCGCGCGCCACCGCAACCGCGCGTCGTTACAATTCCCACCCTTTGCGGCGCTCGGGCTTGACCACCTTCTGTCCGGCGTCCGAACTCACTTTCAACGCGGCTCGGTCCCAGTGCAAGCGCTCACCGGTCATTGTCGCGACGTTCCCAAGCAACAGCGTCTCCGTCACCATGCCGGTAAATTCGAAATTTGCGCCCGGTTTTGTTTTGTCGCCCTTGCAGGCGTTGAGCCATTCGCGCTCGTTGCCCGGAGAACGCGGTAGCGTTTTTGGCGGCTGCTTGTAAGCGTCCATTTTGCTCTGCGGTATGAGCTTCGGATTCGAGCCGTTGAATCCGCAGAGAATTTTTCCGCGGTCGCCGACAAAGAGCAGTCCTTCGCCTTCTTCGTCTTCACGCGTTAGCGTGCGGTTTTCTTCCAGCTCGTCCGGACGCGGGGGCTTGAGCCCGCCGTCGTACCAATTGAATCTCACCGCGGGCATGTCGCCCCGCGCCGCGAAGTTGTAACGGACGATGGAAGCCAGCGGGTACGTTTCGTCATAGCGATCGCTGGAGCTTGCTTCGACGCTTTCGGGCGCTTCGAGTTTCAGCACGCGAAAGATTGTGTCGTAGCTGTACGAACCCATATCGCCCAGAGCGCCGCAGCCGAAATCGCTCCAGCCTCGCCAGACGAAGGGCAGATAGGCCTGGTTGTAAGCCCGGTCCGGCGCGGGGCCCAGCCACAAATCCCAATCGAGCCCTTCCGGCACCGGCTGCGCGTCCTTCGGGCGCTCGACACCTTGCGGCCAGAACGGACGGTTCGACCAGTTGTGAACTTCGCGCACGGGCCCAATGGCGCCGTCCCAAATCCATTCGCAGAGCAGGCGCGTGGCTTCGGACGCTTGATTGCCGACGGCAATTTGCGTGGCCACACCAGTCTCGCGCGCGACTTCGGCCATCCTGCGCGCTTCGTAAATCGTGTGGGTAAGCGGCTTCTGGCAGAAGACGTGTTTGCCTTTTTTCATCGCGGCGATGGAGACGGCGGCGTGCAGGTTGTCCGTGGTGCAGACCACCACCGCGTCGACGTCCTTTTGCTTGGCCAGCAACTCGCGGAAGTCGCTATAGGCCGCGCAGCCCTTGTAATTTCCCGAACGCGTCTTCGTGGCGTAAAGACCATCGACGATTTTTTGACAAGGCTCGCGGCCCGCTACACCGCCCGTCACGCGCAGGGTGTGCGACAACTGGATCGGCTGGTTCGGGCTCAGCCACTCCCAACCGCTGTCTACGCCCAACAACTTGTGGACGGACTTGGTGAACTCGTGATCATCCCATTGCGGATAGTTGTCGCCGCTCTTGTTGACGTCGCAAACGGCGACGCCCTGCACGTCCGGCTCGTTCAAAAAGTGCAGCATCACGCGAAGGCCCTGCGCGCCGACGCCAATGAAGGCGATGTTGACTTTGTCGCTCGGGGGAACGAAGCCAGGACCGCCCAAAACATGGCGCGGGATAATCGAAAATCCCGCAGCCGCGGTAGTCGTCGTTCCCAGGAATTTCCGGCGTGAAAGACTGCTCACTGCTGACCTATTCAATCGTTTCAACTCTTCCATTTCGCACCTCGCCGCCGCAATTCTACATATTCTAAGGACAGTCGTCGATGATTCCCTGTATGCCCTCGTAATGGTCTGCGTTGATCCCTGCTTTGCTACCGTATCCCCCGGATAGCGCATCGCTTTCATGCCTGTTCTGCTGTTGTTCAGGAGGACGACAACATGCATCGTGCAAGTCGCTACATCGCATCACTCTTTGTTACGGCTGCTTTGACGGCACCAGCGGCAATTATGGCTGCTCCCGCTCGTCAGGACGACCGCGACCGGGTCTACGATCGCGAGCACAAGGACTACCACCGTTGGGACGACAAAGAAGATCAGGCGTGGAAGCGTTTCCTGGCGGAAAAGCACCGGGATGATCATGAGTTCGCAAAAGCTTCCAAGAAGGAGCAGGAAGAATATTGGAATTGGCGCCACAGCCATCCGGATTGACGGCAGCGAAGTCTGCGTGAGGGGCGGTGGAGCCACTGACCTGTAACGGTGCGGCCCCAGCGAGGGGCTGGGGCCGCTTCGTTATTGGTTCCCATCATTCAACTCGTCGCAGGTCTTGTAAAAGTTCGGACGCTGGCTGGCCAGTTCTAGAACGTCTAGCCTCATTGGCCTACTTTTGGCTCCTCTGGCGGTTCAATTGCTTCCTCGTACCTCGCCGGGTATGATTAGCGATTCATGCTCTCGGTTCGGACCAACCTGTGCGTCGCTCGCTTTCTCCCCCGCTTTCTCCTTCTAGCGGCTCTGGCTGTCACCACCGAATCGTCCCTCTTCACTGCCCAAGCTCAAGCGCCGGCCTCGACGGAAATCCTGCCTCTCAGCGAAGTGCGGCCCGGGATGCAGGGGTATGCCTACACCATTTTCGCGGGTGACCAGGTCGAAAAGTTCGACCTGGAAGTGATCGGTATCATGCCGAATTTTCTCGGGCCCAAGCAAACTATCATTCTCGTGCAATTGAAGGGGCCCAAAGTCGAGCACACTGGCGTCGTCGCCGGCATGAGCGGTAGTCCCGTTTACTTCGAGGGCAAACTCGCCGGGGCGCTTTCCCTCAAGCTGGGCGTTTTCACAAAGGAACCTATCGGCGGGGTGACGCCGATTGAGGATATTATTCATCCACCGGCGCAGATGTCATCGGAAAGCTTTCCGGCTCAGCCTCAAACCCTGCCGGCAGGCGTTGCCACTTCGGGTGGTCAGCAGATGTCGGTCCCGCAGGACGCAGCCTCACGCACGGGCCTGCCGACAGGTTCTGCGTTGGAGCCGATCGAGACACCTCTTGTTTTTTCAGGTTATCAACCGGAAGCTTTGCGGCAATTTGCGGGCCAGCTTCAGAGTTATGGCTTTGTTGCCGCGCAAGGTGGCACTGCCACTCCCAAGGCTGATGATGGGCACCTTTTACCCGGGGACATGGCGGGAATGGTGCTCGTTCAGGGCGACACGTCGATCAGCTCGGCTTGTACAGTAACGGCAGTTCGCGCCAATCAGGTTTATCTCTGCGGGCATCCGTTCTTGAGTCTGGGTGACGTGCAATTTCCGATGGCACGCACGGAAGTGGTGACGACTCTGTCTTCCGAGCTGGCCTCGACCAAGATCATCAACGTGGGCGGGCCGATTGGCACCATCACGGGCGACCATCTCACCGCAGTAACCGGCAAGCTCGGCGCTCCGCCTGCGATGATTCCCGTCGATTTGACGCTTGCCGTCGGCGGCGCTGAAAAGAAGCTGCACTTCGAGATGGTGAATCATCCGAAGCTTACGCCCCTGCTCATGGGCCTTACAGTCTTCAATGGACTGACGCAAAATTCGCTTTATGGGGAAGGCACTACGCTGCATTTGTCTGGCGAAGTCGTTGTCCACGGCCATGCTCCCGTTCTAATCGAAAATACTTTTGCTCCGGGTGATTCGTTTTCGCCGGACGGCTTGCCTATCGCTCTCAACATTCAGAGCGTTTTTATGCGGCTTTTCACGAACACGCGCGAAGTTCCCGTATTCGACCGGATCGCACTGCGAGTCGAAAGCGTGCCAGGGCGGCGATCTTTCAGCATCGAGAGCGCGTGGCTGGAGAAAGGCGAAGCTGCGCCCGGCGAGAGTCTTCGCGTGCGCGTTTTGCTTCGTCCGTATCGCGGACCGGCAAGGGTGGAGGAGACGGTTGTGCGCGTGCCTGATCAAGCCACACGCGGCACAACGCTGCGTGTGTTGGTCACAGACGGCGAGACGCTCAATCGCTCGTCACGCGGTTTTTCGTTTGGCGCCACCGGGGGCAGCAATTCGGGTCTCGATCAACTCATCGTGCTTCTGAATCGCGAACGACGAAATGACCGGCTCTACGTCGGCCTTTTTGCGCCCACCCCCACAATTCTTTGGGATGACAAAGAACTGCCGAACATCCCACTGTCTCAGATCAACGTGATCGACGGTCGTCCGACTCCAGGGACGGTCCAAGTGCTGCGTGAATCTCTCGCGAGTGAATCGTCCATTGCGCTCGGAGGCCCTGTGACTGGGGTTATCTCGCTGAATCTTCAAATCCGGTGACCGACCAAATGCCCAGCCTCACAAGCAGGAAGTTCACAACTCGCGAAGGCAGCTATCAGAACAAGCGGGTTGCGGTCGCGCGCATCGCAGGAATTTCGTTGCTTCTTTACTTCTTTGCTTCGTCTTTCTCTCTTCTACATGCCGAGCATACTCGCCGATGGC
>DASXMM010000083.1:0-16345 GCA_036495665.1 Candidatus Acidiferrum sp.
TATTCACGACGGGAATGGGCAGTTGAAGCCGCTGGGCGCGCGGGAGCTGGAGATATTTGAAGAGATTATGACGTTGGGGAAGCGGTCATTCTCGAGATTTAATGATTTTCAGCACTCGGTGGCACGGGGTAAGGAGCACGACTGGCGTTGCCGTTCAGGGTCGCGGTATTTGTACATTTGCGAGGATGGATTGGTGCATTGGTGCTCGCAGCAACGCGGGTATCCGGGGATTCCGCTGGCGCAGTATACGGATGAAATGCGGCATCGCGAGTACTACACAGCGAAGCATTGCGCGCCGATGTGTACGGTGTCCTGCGTGCAGCAGGTGGGGATGATTGATAACTGGCGCGGACCGCAGAACTTGAAGCCGAAGGCGATGGCGCCTCCCGCGCCTACACCGCAGGCTGAGTTGGTGCAAATCGGTGGTACACGAAGCGATTCCTGATCGCAACCAATTTTCTTTTTGGCACGGACTGTCTAGTTTCATTCCACGCACATAGCTGGGTGTGATTGATTGACGGTTGGGCCAAGCTTCCGAAGAATGAGAGCATGCCAGCGATTGAAATTGAAAATCTGACCAAAGACTACCCGTTCGGGTTCCTGCACCTTAAGAAGAAGAGGTCGCTGGAAAGCTTGACCATGCAGGTCGAGGACGGCGAAGTGTTTGGATTTCTTGGGCCGAATGGGGCGGGGAAGTCGACGACGATTAAGTTGCTGGTGGGGCTGATCTTTCCTGATGCGGGATCCGCGCGCATTCTGGGCAAGCCGATAACAGACATCGAGATGCATCGTGACATCGGATATCTGCCGGAGCAGCCGTATTTCTACGATTATTTAACGGCGGCGGAAGTTTTGGACTATTTCGCGCGATTTCACGATTTGACGGCCGCGGACCGGAGCGCGCGCGTTACGCTCATGCTGAAGAAGGTTGGGTTGGAGACGGCGCGAAAGATTCAGTTGCGTAAATATTCGAAGGGGATGCTTCAGCGCGTGGGTTTGGCCCAGGCCATTTTGCATGATCCGAAAGTGGTGATTCTGGATGAGCCGATGTCGGGGCTGGATCCGATTGGGCGGCGGGAAGTTCGCGACATTATTTTGGAATTGAAGCGAGAGGGGAGGACGGTGCTGTTTTCCACGCACATTCTTTCGGATGCGGAGATGCTTTGCGACCGCGTAGGCGTGATTGTCGGGGGAAAGTTACGCGGGGTTGGCGCGCCGGGCGAGATTGTAGGGATGAGGGCACACGGGATGGAGATTCTGTTCGAATTGCCTGCGGGCGGGACGAGTGCCGCGGCGATCCTCGCAAAGGCAACGAAGACGGGCGATCGTTATCGCATGCAAGTTTCTGAGGAAGAGCTCTATGCCGCGCTGGAACAACTTCACGGAGTTGGCGCGAAGACTCTTTCGGTGGCACAGGTAAAAGCTTCGCTGGAAGAATATTTTATGCACCTGATTGAAGCGGACCGGGCGCAGGCAGCCGCCGTGGAAGTGAGCGGGAAATGAAGCGAGCGGGCGCGGTGGCGTTAAATACGTTTCGCGAAGCGGTGCGCGACCGCGTGCTGTATAACCTCGTGTTTTTTGCATTGCTGATGATGGCGGCGGCGATTGTCGTGGGGCAAATCTCGATTGGGATCGAAGAGATTGTGATCAAGTCGCTGGGATTGAGCGCCATCAGCGTGATTGGACTTTTGATCGCGGTGTTCATCGGCGTTGGGCTTGTTTATAAGGAGATGGACAAGCGAACGCTGTACGCGCTTCTGGCGAAGCCGGTGCGGCGATGGGAGTTTCTGCTGGGGAAATTCGGCGGGCTGGTTTTGACGTTGGCGGTGAACACGCTGGCGATGGCAGCGGGATTGTTTGCGGCGCTTTGGTATGTGAAGCCGCATCTGGAGCGCACGGATGCGGTGCTGCTCGTGGCGATTTATTTTATTCTGCTGAAACTAATGCTGGTCGTGGCGCTGGCGCTGCTTTTTTCGTGCTACACGACGCCGTTGCTGGCCATTTTGTACACGTCGGGGCTGTACATCGCCGGATTGTTCGTGGAGGAAATGCGCACGTTTCATTTTGCGACGCCAAACCCGGCGATGGACGGCATGCTTCGAGGACTCTCCTATCTCTTGCCGAATTTTGAGAATTTCAACGTGATGGCTGCGGCGGCGCACGGGCGGGAAATTCCTGGCGCGCTGGTTTTGCAAAATACGGCTTATGCCGCGCTGTATAGCGGGATCGTGCTGCTTGTCGCTGTGAGCGTTTTTTCGCGCCGGAATTTGAAATGATTACGCCCAGTTCAAGATATCTGGTGCCACTGGTGCTGCTGCCGCTGGCGTTTACCGGCGTTTGGCGATTGCAGCAGCATATCGACGTGCAGCAAGCTGCTTTGCATCAGGAGCGGGACGAGCTGGTGATGCGTTCGGGCAAGCTGGTCAAGGCGATGAGCCTTGAATATGCGCCGTTGATGGCGGACGTTTACTGGACGCGCGTGGTGCAGTACTACGGCGACAAGCAGGCGCGACACGATACTGATTTCGAATTGCTTTGGCCGCTCCTGGACGTCACGACGACGCTCGACCCAAATCTGCTAGTAGCTTACCGCTTCGGGTCGACATTCTTGAGCGAGCCCTCGCCGCGTGGAGCGGGACACCCGGAACTGGGCATTGCGCTGCTGGAGCGCGGGATTCAGGCGAATCCGGACTACTGGCGATTTTACGAAGACCTGGGGTTCATCTACTACTTTGAGTTGAAGGATTATGCGAAAGCATCGGCGGCGTTTGCGGAAGGAAGCAAACATCCTGACGCGCAGATCTGGATGAAAGTCATGGCCGCAAAGATCGCGGCGGAAGGTGAATCGCTTTCGACGTCTATATTTTTGTGGAACGAGGTTTATCAGACGACGAAAGATCCGGAGGTGAAGAAAAATGCGCTGACCCACCTGCAACTGCTGAGGGTTCAACAGGATTGCAAACAGCTCGACGCGATGGCGGACGAATTTCAAAAACGCACGAGTCGCAGGCCGGCGCGCATGAGCGAACTGGTGCAGGCAGGTTTGTTGTCGCGCCTCCCGGTGGATCCGATGGGCTTTCCTTATGTTTTTGGACCGGACGGCAAAGCAGCGCTGAATCTCGATAGCCCGCTGCTCGAGGAGCAATTGCTGCACCAAGATTCGAAGTGAAGTTCGCTTACGTTTCGATTATTCCTCTGTCTTTTCCGTTTGTGTCGTGGTACAGAGCAGGGTCATTTGCGGGTCGATGACGAGTTTGTGCGGGGCGGATTGCGTGGTGAAGTGAAAGGAAGTTTCGGGGCCGGCGGCGACGACAGTGCCGAGATACACGTTGTGTCCGGCGCCACTGTTGGAATAGATCGGCACACTGGTAATAAAGGATCGCGGGACGCCAGTTTGAAATAGCTTTCCGCGCACGACTTCTCCTTTTTCAGTGTGGTGCGTGGAAAATTCAACGTGATAGCGGGGGATTCCCGTTCCGCGGACCCATTGCTCAAAAAACCATTCCATCGAGCGGCCACCTTCGAGATCCATTGCAGGAGTCATGACGGCTTCGATTTCGTGCTGCAGATCGTCGGTCGAAAGAGCGCGGTAGGCGTATTTTGTGGAGAGCGTGCGCAGAAGCGCTACGAAACGGGCATCGGGATCTTTGGAGCCGGGTTGACGCAGCATTTCGCGAATCATGTGAATGACCCAGGAACCCTTGCTGTAAATCACGTCTTCGAATCCAAATGGCGACTTTGAGGAATTTAAGCGGTTGCCGAGAGAGAGCGCGCCAATTTCGCCGGCAGGCGTGTCTGAGCCGGGAGTTTTTTCCTGGAGCTGCTTGCGGTAGCGCTCCAGCCAGAGGCGAAGCTCGTGTTCCGAGGGTTTTCTGCTGTCGGCGAAAAGCAGCGCAAGATAATTGGCGATGGCTTCGTCGATCCATTGATCCCGATAGTTCGACCAGCCGACGACGTTACCCCACCATTGATGAGCGACTTCGTGATAAGGGACGATGTCCGTGAATGCTTCCTGACGCGCAGACGAAAGGCCGACGCGGTTCTGCGCTTCGCGAGACAAGAAAGAAAAAGTGGAAATGTAAAGAAGGCCGGGCCAGCCCTGCCCGAAGCTGCCGGGAATTTGCGAGACGCTCAGCGAGCGAAAAGGAAAAGGCCCGCTGTAGTTTTCGTAAAAGCGAATGGAAGAGTCGATCTCCTTGCCGAGTTGCTTTAGCGTGTCAGCAGGGCTCGGCGGCGGAGGACGCATGGCCTCGCGGCTTCTGCCGCCCGAACCGCTGAACGGAACGTCGATGGGGGGAAGTGTTTCGGGGCCCGCGGAATCAAGACGATTGGTGAGCGCTTGCTCAAGCTGGCGATTGGCGTAAACGTCGATCGTTCGTGATTCGGAAACGATCGTGTTGGAAGCGTATTCGCCGAGGTTGAAACCGGCGATAGAAAGCGGCTTTTCACTTCGCCAGTGGCCCACGCGGAAATCGCCGACGATTTGTTCGTCGATTTTGGCGCCGGTGGCCACCAGCTTCAGGTGGCGCGGCCAGCGAATGGTGAGGTCGTAATTGGCGAATTCCGCTTGATCCCCGAGATGCGGATACCAGCTTTCGCGCGCGCCGACGAAAAGAACTTCGTTGCCGGCGTTTTCAATGACGCTGCCGCGGTAATGAAAACGAATCGTGAACTCCTGGCCTTTTTGCGAGGGCTGGGGCAGCACGACATGGAGATAGTCATTGCCGCGAACGCTGCGCTCCTGGAGCGTCATGCCTTCGTTTTGAAAATAAGTGAGCGGCTTGCCCTGGTCGCCGGTAACCGTCTCGGCGTGGAGAGCGCGGGAAAGTTGAAACGCAAGAACACGCTCGCCGGAGGTTTCGGCACGCAGATGGACTGCAGCTGTTGCGTCAAGCGAGTTGTCTGGCAGGATGCTTGTGTCCAACGTGTAGTCAAGCGCACGGAATGCGACTGGCGGAGGAGTCGAGCCGGGGACTGTGTAGGACGCCCAAACATCGTAGTACATCGAGTTGCCAGACCTCCGACGCTGGCCAAAAAGGACCTGCTCTTTCCGCTGAGGATCGAACAGAAAATCGAAGGCGCCAGTATCGACACCTTCGAGCGCCGCATAGAAATAGGGCCTCGGGTTTTGCGAGAGGCGGTCTTCGAGGATGCGCAAAGACTGAGAGACGTTGAGGTCGGCGAGGAATGGCTCGGAGAGCGAGGCGAGGGCCGCGTCGGCTTGCGGAACGAGGTTGGCCGAATGGAACTGGCGCAGGAGATCGTCCGCGGCGTCGTCGGTGAAGCGGACGTAGGCATTGACGAAGACCTGGTCGAGAACCGGGGCGCCCAGAAAATGCGCCATCTGCTGTTTTTCCACGATTTCGCGTGGGAACGCGAGGATGTGGCCGCGTCCGGAAAAAACGAAGCCGGTGACACGGCCATCGAGCGGCGCCAGGAAAGCGAGTTTGCCTTCTTCGAAATAAATTTCGACATCGCCACGGCGAAGTTCGATGCGATTGGCGGTGGCGAGTTGGTAGGTAGTTGCGGCGTCTAGACGCAGGGCGTTGAGGGCGTCGTAGAGTTCGCGCGGCGTTTGATCGGCGGCGCGGGAGACGGGCAGCGCAACGAAACACGACAAGACGAAAAGTGCCACCCCCGCCCGCATGCAAGAAGTGTAGTCACATTCGGCATGGCGGAACAAGGCTATGGCGGGAGGATGGCGCTAGAAGATTAAAATGGAGGGATGCGGCAAACCTCTCGAGCGGGTCGCGTTTTGTTTGCGGTCGCGTTGTTTTTCTTTGCCGTTGCCGCCACACGCGCGGATACGATCGTTTTGAAAAACGGGCGGCGGATTGTCGCGTTCAACGTGAGAGAAGAGGGCGACAAGGTCAAGTATGAGACGGCCGCCGGTGAATTGAGCCTGCCGAAATCCATCGTCGACCATATCGAAAAAAACGGCGCTGCACCCATGGGAGATTCTCCCACGGCAGCGGCGGCGAATCTGGCCATCACGCCGCCCGCCATGCTCTCGACGAGCGGCGGCTCGGGAATCGAGAGCGGTGCCGTGCACGACGGTTCGATTGACCGCGAGTACATCGCGAAACTCGAAAGTGCGGCGCGTGGAGGAGACCGGCGCGCCAATGCGGCCGCGGCTTTGGCGCATCATGCGGCGGAGCAGTTCGAAGTATCGCGCGGCGACATGGAACACGCGCTGGCCGACGAACGCACGGCACTTACGTACGCTCCGGAGGAGCCGGCGCTGCTGATGAACGTGGCCTACTTGCATTTGCGACGCAGCGAGTATAAGCAGTCGCTCGAGTACCTGGAACGCGCGCGCCGCGTTGCGCCAGAAAATCCCGACGTCGCGAAACTCGCGGGTTGGGCGTATTACGGCATGAACAAGATGGATCAGGCTGTTGCGGAATGGAAACGCGCGCTGGCTTTGCAGCCCGATCCGGAAGTGGAGGCGGCGCTGGACAAAGCACAACGCGACAAGCAGGAAGAGGAAAGCTATAAGGAAAACGAAAGCACCCATTTCACACTGCGCTATAGCGGAGCGGCGGAGCCAGCCTTGGCCCGCGACGTTTTGCGCACCCTCGAGGGACACTTCTCAGCGATCGAATCCGAATTGAATTACACGCCGCCGGACTCCATTGGCGTGGTGCTTTACACGCAGCAGGCGTTTGGGGATATCACGCGCGCGCCGGGATGGGTTGGCGCGTTGAACGACGGGCGCATTCGCGTTCCGGTACAGGGATTGGGTGGAATGACTCCGGAGTTGTCGCGCGTGCTGAAGCATGAGCTTACGCACAGTTTTGTCGGGCAGAAGACGGGCGGCCATGCGCCAATCTGGATCCAAGAAGGGTTGGCGCAATGGATGGAGGGGCAACGCAGCGGTGGAAATGCGGCGGTGCTCGCGGAGGTTCTTCAGGGTGGGCACCCGCCTTCGCTCAGTGATCTGGAAGGTTCCTGGATGGGCCTGCCGAGCGACGCGGCGGGACATGCCTATGCCTGGGCGTTGGCAAATATTGAATACATAGTGGAAACGGACGGGATGGGCGATGTCGAGCGCATTCTCGATCGGATCGGCAGTGGCGCTTCCACGGAAGCGGCGCTGCGCGAGGTTCTGCACAGCGATTACAACGATTTGACGCAGTCCACCGCCGAATATCTTCGCAAGACGTACGGCCACTAACGCGATTGACCAGCCTTCGAACTTCAACAATTTAGCAGCAACGACGCGAGTAGCGCGGCGCGGGCCGGCATGGTGTTGACGAGGATGTGCTCGTCGGCGGAGTGGGCGCCGTGGCCGACGGCGCCGAGGCCGTCCAGCGTAGGGACCCCGAGTGCCGCGGTGAGGTTTCCGTCAGAGCCGCCACCTGCGGTACATTCTCCGAGAGACAGACCCATTTGTGCGGCCAGCGATTTAGCTTTCACGAAAAGAGCGGCGCTCATTTTGCGTTCGAGGGGTGCGCGATTGAAGCCGCCACGGATTTCGAGTCTTGCGCCGCGAAGGACGGGCCGGAGCGCGTGTAGCCGGCGCTCGAGGTGGTGCATGTCCGCGACACGCAATGCACGAAGGTCAAGAACGGCGCGGGCGCGTTCGGCGATGACGTTGACACGAGTGCCGCCTTCGATGATGTCCGCGTTTATGCTTACGCCGCGGCGAAGGTCGTTCCACTCCTGGATACGCAGGAGTTGCCTCGAAAGTTCGTGGATTGCATTGACGCCTTCTTGTGGCGCGAGGCCGGCGTGAGAAGCGCGGCCATGAACGATGACCTCGGCCTCGCCAACGCCTTTGCGGGCCGTCTTGATCAATCCGCGCGGGCCGAGGGATGGCTCGAGCACAAACACAGCGTCGCTGCGGCGCGCTTCCGCTTCGATGATTTTTCGCGAGATATCACTGCCGATTTCCTCGTCGGAAGTCCAAAGAAAAACCAGGCGTTTGCGAAGCGGAGTTTTTGTTTGCTGAAGAGTTTCCAGAGCGTACAGAGCTTGAACGATGCCAGCCTTCATGTCAAAAATTCCCGGTCCGTAGGCTTTCCCGCCAGAAACTCGAAAGCGCATTTTAGCTAGGGTGCCCGAGGAATAGACGGTGTCATAGTGCCCGAGCACAAGGAGTTGGCCTTCAGGCCGCGATTTATTTGGCCACCATGTCACGCGAAGCTGGTCGCCATGACGCTTCTGAGCGATCCGCTCCACCTGAGTGGCGCGCTTGCGCCATTCCGCTGCCAGAATGTCGCAGCAACGGTCCGCTGGAGCCTTTTCCAGGCTCGGAGATTCGGCGACGACGAGCTTCTGGAGTGTGGAAAGCATCTCAGGCAAACGAGTTTTCAGGAGGCGCAGGAATTCTTTTGGGTGGTTGTCCGGCATGGCCGGGACATGCTAGCAATCCAAAGCCTCGGGAGCAACGGTGCGCGCACAAAGCGCCAGAACATAGCGCCTGAGGAGTTACCATTTGAGGCAACAGGGGCGCGTGTATCCGAGTTGCCTCGGGTTCGCATATAATAGAAAGTTTGCCGGGGAACTAAAGGCGTCGCAGGGTGCGTGTGTGGCGCGATGGGGAGCAGGAATGATACTCGACGTGGTGGAGATCCAAAAAATATTGCCGCACCGTTATCCCTTTCTAATGGTGGACAGGATCCTGGAAATGGAGCGGCTGAAGCACATTGTCGGCATCAAGAATGTAACCATCAACGAGTCGCATTTTCAGGGACATTTTCCGGGGAAACCGGTGATGCCCGGAGTCCTGATTATTGAAGCTATGGCGCAGACCGGCGGGTTGCTGCTTTTGCTGGAAGTGCCCGACCGGGAAAACAAGCTGCTGTATTTCGTAGCCGTGGATGGAGCGCGATTCCGCCGGCCGGTAGTGCCTGGCGACCAGTTGCGCCTGGAAATGACCGTCAAATCGTGGCGGGGAGATTTCTGCAAGCTCGAAGGCAAGGCAACAGTCGATGGAAAGCTGGCCGCGGAAGCAACGCTGATGTGCAAAATGATGGATCGCGATCTTGGGGAGAAGGCGGAAGAACCCGCGAAATGAATAAGCCGGAGATTCACCCGCAGGCGGTTGTCGCGTCGAGCGCGAAGCTTGGTCCGGGAGTGAAGGTCGGGGCTTACGCTATTGTTGGCGACGAGGTGGAACTCGGTGAGGGTTGCGTGGTTCACCCGCACGCCAGCGTGAGCGGTCCCGCGAAGTACGGGCGCAACAACGTGTTTTATTCCTTCTGCGTTGTTGGCGGCGATCCGCAGGATTACACATATCGCGGCGAGCGCACCGAGTTGGTTGTGGGCGATGGGAATATTTTTCGCGAGTACGTGACCGCAAACCGTGGGACTGTGAAGGGCGGCGGCGTCACCCGCGTGGGCAACGAAAACTTTTTCCTGGCGTATTCGCACGTGGGGCACGACGACCAGATCGGCAATCAGACGCTGTTCGTGAATGGGGCAACGCTTGCGGGGCATGTCGCCGTCGAGGATTTCGCGACGATTGGGTCGTTCTCGGTCGTGCATCAGTTCTGCCGTGTGGGTCGGTACGCTTACGTAGGCGCTTGCACCGTGATTGTGCAGGATGTGCCACCGTTTTCGCGTGTCGTCACCGAACGCGAGACCAAAAGCTTCGGAGCCAACACCATCGGACTGGAACGCAAAGGATTCTCGAAGGAACGGTTGCAGTTGCTGGACCGCGCGTTTCGTTTGCTGAGCCGCTCGAAGATGAACACCACGCAAGCGCTCGCGGAGATGCGAG
This sequence comes from Candidatus Acidiferrum sp., assembly GCA_036495665.1. Lineage (GTDB taxonomy): Bacteria > Acidobacteriota > Terriglobia > Acidiferrales > UBA7541 > Acidiferrum. The sequence goes on from DASXMM010000083.1 coordinate 9,728, forward strand.
CGAAATTGGCGAGCTCCGAAGATGTGCAGGAACTCATCCGGTTTATCGAGACCGCTGAGCGCGGAATCGTGAAGTAAGCGTCGCCGCCCACTATTCACCTCATGCCGGATACCAGCGCAAACTCGACAGGATGGGGACTTATCGCAGGCAACGGGCGATTTCCATTTCTCGTGTTGGAAGGCGCGCGCAGCCAGGGAATCGAAATGGCGGTGATCGCGCTGAAAGAAGAAGCGTCGCCGGAATTGGAAAAAAGCGCCAAGCGGCTGCACTGGGTGAGCCTCGGCGAATTGAGCAAAGCCATCGACCTGATGCACAAGGAAGGTGTGACGCGGGCCGTGATGGCCGGGCAAGTGAAGCACAACAAGATTTTCAGCGCGATCCGCCCGGACTGGAAATTAGCGAAGCTGCTTTTTTCGCTGCCCCGAAAAAGCACTGATGCGCTAATCGGCGGCATCGCTCGTGTCCTTCAAGCTGAGGGGATTCAACTGGTGGATTCGACTCTGTTTTTGAAGCCGCTACTGCCTGAGCCAGGCGTTTTGACGCGTCGAGCGCCCAACGAACGGGAAAGCGCCGACATCGCCTACGGCCACACCGTCGCACGTCAAATCGCGGGCATGGACATCGGGCAAACGGTCGTGATCTCGGACCAGGCTTGCGTCGCTGTGGAAGCTATGGAGGGGACGGACGAAACCATCGGCCGGGCTGCGCGCCTAGTCGACAGAAAACCGCTGGTGGTCGTGAAAGTGAGCAAACCCCGCCAGGACATGCGCTTCGATGTACCCGTGGTTGGTTTGCCAACCATCGAACAGATGAAGAGCTCCCATGCCACCGCTCTAGCGGTAGATGCGGGACGCACCTTGCTATTTGACCGGCAAAAACTAATCGAAGTAGCCGATGCGGCAGACATCGCGATTCAGGCGTTTGCGCCGCCACCGGCGATTGCGGAACCGAACACCCCCGCAGGGGGAATAAACAAAAAATGAGCGGTGTGCGCCAAGAAACGAGAAAAGTCCGCGCTGCCGTTGTGGGAACGGGCGAATTTGGGCGCAACCACGCGCGCGTTTACCGCGAACTGGAAGGCGCCGAACTTGTTGGCGTTTACGATGAAGATCAGGCTCGCACCGCGGCCATCGCTGTAGAATTTCAGACCAGGGCGCTGCGCAGCCTCGAAGAAGTTTGCGAACTTGCCGAGGCCGCCAGCGTAGCTGTGCCGACCAAAGCGCACGCCGACGTGGGCTGCCGGCTACTCGAAAGCGGGCTGGACGTGCTTGTCGAAAAGCCCATGGCCGTGAATCTCGCAGAGGCGGACGCGCTTCTCGATGCGGCGCGGCGACACAAGCGTATTTTACAAGTGGGCCATGTCGAGCGCTTCAATCCCGCCGTGGCCGCGGTTGAACCAATTCTCAACCGGCCGCTTTTTTTCGAAGTGCACCGTCTGGGAGTTTTTACTCCGCGCAGCCTCGACGTCGAAGTGATTTACGACGTAATGATTCACGACCTGGACATTTTGCTGGCGCTCGTGAAGGAGCCGGTAACGGAATTGAAAGCGGTGGGCATTCCCGTGCTAACAGACAAGGTGGACATCGCGCACGTCCGGCTGGAATTCGCGGGTGGCGCGGTCGCCAACGTGACCGCGAGCCGTGTCTCAACAGAGCGCGTCCGCAAGATGAGATTTTTCCAACAACATGAGTACATTTCGCTCGATTACGCCCGCCGCGATGCTCTGCGCGTGGGAGTGAAGCGCCCCGGGCCGCAGCCTGAATTTTCGTTTGAAAAATTGCCCGCGCCCGATGTGGAGCCGTTACACGCCGAACTCGAAGCCTTCCTGGAAGCGGTCCGCACACGCCAAGAACCGCGCACCAACGGCGCTGCCGGACGCGCCGCACTGGAGCTCGCCACCCGCGTAATGGCAAGCATCCAGGAGCACGGCGCGCGCGTCCAAGTAGCAGCGTTCGCCTCACAAGAGAAAGCAGGAAAATGATTCCGCGGACCCTAGTCCCGCCTGGTTCCCGTTTGCCTGACGGGGAAGTCCCCGCGACGCAGCGGCGTCGTCCGACCACGATGGACGAGCGCACGCTCGTCCCAGCGATGCTGCCAATCATTGAACTGGACGGAAAATCAAGTATCCCTCGTTCGCTCCCGCTCGAATCGATCAGCGCCCGCGTCGTTGTGCCGCGCGATGTAAATCAGGAAGCGTACAACGTCACGGAAGACCACTCCATTCCTGCCCAGCCGACCGACCTGGACGAGCGCATCGTCATGCCGCAAGGCGCCGCCCCGCCGGAAAAGAGCGAAGGGCCGCTCTTCCCCGCGGCGGATATCGTCGATCTCGACGTCTTCATGACCGGCGAAGTAAATCTCCTTACCAAGCCGAAGACAGAAGAAAAAACGAAGTGGGATTTGATCACGCGCGTTGCGTCGGTCGCGTTTCACATTGTGTTGATCGCTTTCATTTTGTTGCAGGCGAAGCTCTTTCCGCCTCACGTGCCGACGCAGCAGGAGATTGATCTTGCCAACAGGCAACTGACGTGGATCCCGCCGGAAAGTTCTTATGCGCCCAAACCGAAGGCGCAGCCTCAGCCTCGTCCCGCGCAGCCGCCAGTCGTCCATGTGGACCCGCGCACAATCAACAAAGTGGCGCCTCCCACGCCTCAACCTGCGCCCAGGCCCGAACCGGTGCGTCCTAAAGCCGAGTTGCCGGATGCTCCTACGCCGAAAGTAAGGCCGGAGACTCCGCCGGTGGAAGCTCCGACGCCCAAGCCGGATGCCCCGAGAGCGCCGCCGAAGCTTGATATGCCAGACACGCCGACACCGCAGCCGGGCCTGAAGCTTCCGAGGAATTCCACCATCGACAATGCCCTCCATGACGCGCTGAAAACGCCAGCCTCGGGCGGCAAGAGCGGCGCAATCAGCGGCCCCGGGCCGCGCTCGCCCGGCACTCCGGGAGGCGGCGCGCCGGGACACGGGCAAGGGACATTCGGCAACGGCTATGAAATCTTGACGCCCACCGAAGGGGTCGATTTCAGCGATTACATGCAACGCATGCTCGAAAACGTGCGGCGCAACTGGTACGCGGTGATGCCGCAGTCGGCGCTACTCGGCGACCGCGGCAAAGTCTTGCTCCGGTTTAAGATCATGTCGAACGGCAGCGTTCCAAACGACGATCCAGCGCGTGAGATGGGTTCCGGAAAAGAGCCGCTCGACCGCGCGGCGGTCTCCGCGATTCGTTCGTCCAATCCTTTTGAGCCTCTGCCGCCTGCCTTCCACGGCCCCTACATCGAAATTCGCATCATGTTCTTGTACAATTTGCCGATCGAAGACGCTTATAGGTGAAGCTCGCCCGCCAGCAAGTCCTCGGCAGTCTCCTTCTCGCTCTCGTTGTACTTATTGTGCTGCTCGTCCGCGCTTGGCATATCCTCTTTCGATGAATCCCGGCGCAGCTGAACTGCCGCTGGTTGCCGTCGTTGGCCCCACGGCATCGGGCAAGTCCGCGCTCGGTGTGTGGCTCGCCGAACAATTTGGCGGAGAAGTGCTGGCGTGCGATTCAACGCAACTTTACCGCGGCTTCGATATCGGTACAGCCAAGCCGGCCCTCTCGGAACGCTGCGGCATCCCGCATCACCTCATCGATGTACTGGCGCCGCAGGAAGAAGCGACCGCCGGAGGCTACCGCCAAATGGCGCTGGCCGTACTGGAGGGCCTGCGCCGCCGTGGCCGGTTGCCGATTCTTACTGTTGGCACGGGATTGTATTTGCGCGCGCTGCTCGAAGGATTGGCGGAAGTGCCGCAACGCTCCGAAGAATTGCGCGGAAGATTGCGATCTAGCGGTGAGGAGCATGGCCCGGGTTATTTGCACCGCCTGCTCAAGCGACTGGATCCCCAAGCAGCAGGTAAGATCGCAGCGGCTGATGAACAAAAACTGATTCGCGCGATTGAAGTCTGCGTGCTTGCAGGGCGCCCCGTTTCCGAAGTACACCGCACGGGCCGTTCACCGCTTGCAGGCTGGCGCCCGCTAAAAATCGGTTTGATGCCGCCGCGCGATGCGCTTTACGAACGCATCCACGCGCGCACGGACACCATGCTGGCACAAGGGTGGATAGAGGAAGTGCGTAGCCTCATGGCGAGTGGTCTGCCGGAGAACGCCAAGCCCTTCGATTTCATCGGCTACCGCGAGCTACTCGAAGTTTTGCGCGGAGAGAAAAAGCTCGACGAAGCCCGCGCCGCCATCCAGCAATCCACGCGCCAATACGCAAAACGCCAACTCACCTGGTTCCGCAAAGACCCCACCATTCATTGGCTCGCCGGTTTTGGCCACGATCCACAATTCCGGCGTGAAGCTGCGCGGTTTCTCAAGGCGAACGGATTGGCGACAGCCTAGCGGCGGCCGCTCGCTAGTTGCTCCAGTAGGTCAACGTCTGGTAGTCCGTCTCAAAGAGTTTTCGTTCTCCGAGCGCGGAACTCCAGACCCACACGGTTCGCTTCGTCCAATTTCCAAAATGGTCCACCTCATATTCGTAGTCAGCCGATAGTTTCAACTCTCCCGTCGGATCGTGCCACTCGACGCGATTAAGGCGTCGTCGCGTTTCATCGCTGAAATAATTGATCACGTGGTCGCAGCTTCCATCCGAATGACATTTGTATGATTCCTCAGTCTTGCCAACCGGATCCACGTAGAAATTGCTCCCAAATGGTTGTTCCTCGCTGGTCTCTTGATGATAGGAAAGTACCCTAGTTCCTATCGTCGTGAATGCTACCGCCACCGACCCGCTCTCCTTAAAGCTCGCGAAGGTAAAAGTGTCTGTCCTCGGGTCGTTGGTCTCCACAAAATGAAGAGTGAGACTTCCGTTTGCTCCGTAGTCCCATTCCTCCTTGTAGTCGCCGCTCGTGTCGCTCGTCGAGAAACTGCTGGAAACCAGGTCGCCGTCGCGAGCGAAACCTCTAAACCCGGATAGGTGCCCATTACCATCGTAGAACCAAAATGAACTTGATATCTCCGCGCTTCCTTCGAACCCGTGTTGCTCGGTGATGCCGTGGGGGCCAAACACATCCCGGCGGACAATCTCTCCTTCCGCGTTTTCCGTGGTCTTCTCAATCACCATGCCCTGGTTGTCGCGCACGAATCGGGTGATTTCTCCCTTGAACCATCCATCCATGATCTGCCCGCTCTTGATCCGATTTCCTTCGCGGTCGTATTCGCACTCCCGGCATGCCATCGACCACGTGACGCTGGGGCCGTCCGGCTGATGCCAGTCTAGTTGGGCTCTCTCCTCCCTGGCCGAAACTGAGCGTACGGAGCCGACAAAACCATCATTCTGGGCATCTGTGCGCTTTGTTTCACTCGCGCACGCAGGCAGAATTACCAACAGGATCGCCAGAACAACGCAATAGTATGGACTTCTCATGAGGTATCGAGCGCCCCGCTGAACACCAGTCTCGCTTGTTTCTATAGACACCATAAAGGCCTCAGAAGTTGCCCTGCCTCGTCCGTGCGTTGCGCCCAGTCGCGACAGCAAGGCAGAGCGCGTATAATGCCTTAGATGGTGAAAGCCCTCTCGTTGATGGTTCCCTCCGCACGATGGCTTCAGGACTGATTTTGTGACGAAAACTTCGCAAACTGTTTCTACCTCCATGGCGGACCGCGCTTTGCTCGTTGGCCTCGGCTGGAAGCGCGCACCGCGCTTTCCTGGTATGCCGATGGGCGAGCAGGGGCGCGAATCGCTCGAAGAGCTTATCGAACTGGCACGCAGCGCTGGAGCGGAAATCGCGGGCACAGTCTTTCAGGTGCGCGAATCAGCCGATCCCGCAACCCTCGTAGGACGCGGCAAACTCGACGAAATTCGCGCCGAAGCCACCGCGCACAAAGCGCCGCTGATTATTTTCGACAGCAACCTCTCGCCCATGCAGCAGCGCAACATTGAAGCCGCTACCGAGCGCCGCGTCATCGACCGCACGCAGTTGATACTCGATATTTTTGCCCGCCACGCGCGTAGCCGCGAAGGCCAACTCCAAGTCGAGCTCGCCCAACTGAACTACATGCTGCCCCGGCTAACCGGCAAAGGCGCTTCGATGTCGCGTCTCGGAGGCAAAAGCGGTGGCGGAGGCTCCGGCGGCGCGGGTGGAGGAGCGGGACGCATCGGCGTACGCGGACCCGGCGAAAAGAAACTCGAAACGGATCGCCGGCGCATCCGCGACCGCGTCGGCAAAATCCAAAACAGCATCGAAGACATACGCAAGCAGCGCGCGCTGCGCCGCGAAGCCCGCAATGCCGTGCCGCTGGGCACGATCGCGCTTGTGGGCTATACAAACGCGGGTAAATCAACTCTATTCAATGCCCTGAGCCGCGCCGAAGTTCTGGTTTCCTCGCGCATGTTCGCCACGCTCGATCCCACTATCCGCGCCATTCGTTTGCCCTCCAATCGACGCGTTTTGGTGTCAGACACCGTGGGATTCATCCGCGATCTGCCGAAGGGATTGCTCACGGCGTTCCGCGCGACGCTCGAAGAAGTGCAGGAAGCCGCGCTGATTCTGCAGGTAAGCGACGTTTCCAATGCGCATCATGCCGAACTCGACGAGGAAGTGGACAAAATCCTCAACGACCTCGGCGTCGCTGACCGGCCC
>DASXMM010000084.1:0-3048 GCA_036495665.1 Candidatus Acidiferrum sp.
CGACTGCTTGGTTGTTGAGGTAGCTTCCGAAGTGGGCGTGCGGTGTGTTCCAGTGAGGAACTCCCAGAATTCTTTCGCGACCCAGATTGGTCCTACCAGCAAATAAATGGCTCCTTGAAAAAATGCCGGATGGTTTCCTTCGATTTTGTGACCGACTAGAAGGAAAATCCAACCGCCTATAAAAAAACTCGCGGCCCAAATCCATTTCGTCAGAACCAGAAGGATAATCCCCGCGAAAATCATGGGGATACCGACGCCATGGAACAGTTTGTTCCAGCCGGAAGTGTGCTCGTGATCGTACTGCTTCATGTAGTGCGCCAAGTTTGGCAAAGCGCACCTCCTTGCGGTGGGGACCACTCCGCGGGAATGAGACTGTATACCCAAAATGGTCCGCTGGCTAGAGGCGGCCATACGTACTAGGCCGACACTGCAAGGCGGCCGTTTCACGCCTCTTTGAATTTCCTAAGAAACTCGGTTTGGAGAGGCCTCTGCGGCTAACTTCGGCCAATTCGCGGCGAATAACAATGCACTTCCGCTTCCAACTCTTGAGGCAGGACGATCAGGGTGTTACAAGTCGCGGCGGCCTTCTAGCGCTTTGAGCATTGTTACTTCGTCAGCATATTCCAAATCGGCCCCGACAGGAATTCCCACTCCAATGCGCGTGACCCGCACGCCAAGCGGCTTTAATAACTTGGAAAGATAAACCGCGGTCGCTTCGCCTTCCGCGGTCGGATTCGTCGCGATGATGATCTCCTCGACGGTTCCGCCCTTCAGCCGCTCGATGAGCGGCTTGATTCTCAATTGCTCGGGACCTCGCCCGGACAGTGGCGAAAGCGAGCCGCCCAGAACGTGGTACATCCCGCTGTAGGTACGCGTCTTTTCAATGGCCATGATGTTGTGCGCTTCTTCCACAACACAGATGACCTTCTTGTCGCGATTCGCGCCCGTGCAGAAATGGCAGGGGTCATTTTCCGTGATGTTGCTGCACACCGTGCACTCGCGGATTTTTTCTTTCGCATCGCGAATGGCGTCGGCCAGCCCCATGGCGTCTTCCGGCGCGGCACGGAGAATAAAGAACGCCAGGCGTTGGGCGGTCTTCTGGCCGATTCCGGGGAGGTGTTTCAGCTCATCGATGAGTCGTTCTACAGGGGCGGCAAAATCAGGCATGGATGATGTGTAGCACAGCCGCTCTTCTCACGCAAACGAGGCGCAAATTGGAGCGCCCGAGAGACTCCGGTGTTCATGCGCTGCTAGGGCCAGGCAAGGCTTGCAGCAGGCCGGGCCAAGGTCCACCGTAACAGATTGAAAACAAAAGCCTTAACTTACGAAGAGTAACTACCTCTAGGCTGACGGGGAACAAATCGCAAGATTCCCCTCTGGCCGCGTTCTACCATAGAGACAAGCGAGCCGTAGTCTCTAGGACCAACCATGCCCTTACTCATCCTCATGGCGGTTGTCTTTGGGTTCCTGCTGCTCGTTACGCCCTTTATCGCCATTGCTTCGCTGGTGAAGCAATCCACCCTGCGCAAGCAGTTGAACGACCTCGCCGAAGAGAACGCCAAACAACATGTTAAATTGCAGCGGGCCGTCGGTGAGCTCCAAGCCAAGGTTGCAGCAGGAGTTCCCCCCGCTACGTCGCCAGCGCCGGAGAAGGCCGCTGCTTCTGAGGTTCGCCAACCCATTGCTGTTCCGCGATCATTTCCGTACGTCACGCTACCCCCCGTGGTTCCTATCGCGGAGAAAAAGCCCGAGCCCGCGTTGGAAGCGAAGCCGCAAGTCCCTCCCCCGCCCGCGCTGCTCGAGCCAAAACCGGCAGAACCAAAACCTGCCGCGCCGGCGCCACAAACACCTGCACCCACGCCTCCGAAAGTCACTCCGCCAAACCCAGTCCCGCACACGCCAAGCATGCCCGCGATACCGCCGCACGCTGCGCCCCCTGCGGCCGTAAATGCGCGCGTTTCAGCGCCGTCTCCAGCCTCGCCGCTGCGCACGCCCTCGCCAAAATCAACGCCCGAACAGCGCAGAAAGTCGGCATCCGCCATTGAAGAAGCCCTCGGCGCAAACTGGTTTGCCAAGCTCGGCGTCGGCATGACCGTGATCGGCGTAGCGCTGATCGGCAAGCTCGTAATCCAAAGGCTCAATCCCGCCGGAACAGCCTTCATCGTGTTTGCCGTCGCTGCATTCCTTCTAGGCGGCGGTATTTTTCTCGAGAAGCGCGAAAAGTACCGTCTCCTCGGGCGCGGTGGAATCGGCGGAGGCTGGGCGCTGCTCTTCTTCTGCGTATACGGCATACATCACGTCGCCGCCATGCGCATTCTCGATTCGCTGGTGCAGGACTGCGTTCTAATGCTCGTCGTCGCGTTGGCGATGGCCGCGCACACGCTCCGTTACAAGTCGCAATTCGTCACTGGCTTCGCTTTTCTGCTTGGTTACACAACCATCGCTCTCAGCTTTAGCGACATTCAGCGGCACAATTCGGCCGCCACCAGCGAAAGCACCGCTTACGGATTAATCGCCGGAGTCATCCTCGCCATCGGTCTCGTCACCATCGTCTTAAGAATGGGCTGGTTCGAACTCGAAGTTTTCGGGATTCTCTCCAGCTACCTCAATCATCTCTATTGGCTCTACCGCCTGCTCGGGCCCAACGGCGCGCACGGCCGCGTCTTCCCCGAGTATGGTGCCAGCCTTGCCATTCTCTTCTTCTACTGGCTGACATTCCGCATTTCCTACGTCCTGCGCAGCATCAGGACGGATTTTGACGAGCACGTCTCAACCGTTTCCGCGCTTCTCAACGCGCTGCTGCTGCTCGGTCTGTTGAAGTTTCAATCCGTCGATCCCGATCTCGCCTACATTGCTCTGCTCGTCATCGGCGCTCTCGAATTCATCTTCGCCCAGCTTCCCATTACGCGCCGCCGCCGCGCGTTCGTCATTCTCAGCCTGCTAGGCGCGGCTCTGATGATCGTTGCCGTTCCATCGCACTGGACAGGCAACCCCGTCGCGTACCTCTGGCTCGTTGGCGCTGAAGTCTTTCTTTTCGCCGGCATCATC
>DASXMM010000085.1:0-8407 GCA_036495665.1 Candidatus Acidiferrum sp.
GCGGCTGGTTTCGCCAAACAGTTTGGAAATATCGAATTCCTAATCCTAAGCATTGGGAGCGTTGTCTTTTTTACTCTCCTTCTGGTTACGGGAAACACCATGGCGATTTCCGTCCGGGAACGTACCAGCGAACTGGCGGTGCTAAAGGCGATCGGAGTTACCGACCGTTCCGTTCTCTTTCTTGTTCTCGGTGAGGCCGTGATGATCGCCCTTTTTGGGGGATTGCTCGGGCTTTTGCTAGCCTGGGCAGCGATTCCCGTGCTCAGCGTGGCGCTCAACGGGTTGCTGCCTCCGTTGCTGCTGTCGAAAACGATGCTGTCCTTGGGCCTGGTGTTCGCCGTGTTTGTGGGCGTGGTGAGCGGCCTGATTCCCGGGATTGGGGCGATGCGCATGCGCGTTGTGAACGCGCTGCGGAGGGTCTGAGATGGCGATTCCGATTGTCTACAACATACGCAGCGTGAAGGCGCGATGGACTTCGACGATTGTCGCGGTGCTGGGGATTGCGGGAACCGTGGGAGTTTTTGTGGCGATGCTGTCGCTCGCGCGCGGCTTTCAGGCCACGCTCGTCTCCTCCGGCTCGCCGGACAACGCGCTGATTCTGCGGGCTGGCGCAACTTCGGAAATGACCAGCGGAGTGCCGCTGGACTCGGTGAAGGTGATTCAAGACGCGCAGGGGATTGCGCGCGGGGCGGATGGTCCGCTGGTGACTCCGGAAGCGGTGCTCATGGCACCGATCCCGCTGGTTTCCACAGGCACGGACGCAAATGTGGAGCTTCGCGGGGTCTCGCCGAACGTGCTCGATATACGAAAGCAAGTGAAAATCGTGCAAGGGCGCATGTTCCAGGCAGGTCTTGCGGAAATCGTGGTGGGCAAAAACGCGAACACAACGTATTCCGGGTTGAGACTCGGCAACACGATTGCGCTGGGCAGCGTGCATTGGAAAGTGGTGGGAGTTTTTGACGCAGGCGGCAGCTCTTTCGATTCCGAGGTTTGGGCGGATTCGCGTTTGCTTAGCGAGGCCTACAACCGGCCGGCCACGAATTTCCAGTCCGTGACGGTGCACCTCACTTCTCCGGAGGTGTTGGGCCAGCTGAGGGACTCCCTGACTACGGATCCTCGGGTCAGCGTGGATGTGACGCGCGAAATCGACTACTACGCGAAGCAATCGACAAGCATGACGACGCTGATCACGCGCCTCGGAGGCTTCGTGGCGTTCGTGATGGCCTTCGGAGCGGTTTTTGGGGCGCTGAATACCATGTATTCGGCGGTGGCCGATCGCGGGCGCGAGATTGCCACCATGCGGGCTCTCGGATTTGGCGGGCCGTCGGTTGTTTTTTCTTTCTTGATTGAGGCGCTCTTGATTTCTTTTGTGGGCGGTGTGCTGGGGTGCCTTGCGGTACTGCGGTTGAACGGGTTGACCACGAGCACTATTAATTTTCAGACGTTCTCCAATCTCGCGTTTGCGTTTAAGATCACCCCGGACCTGCTGATCATGGGCATCGTGTTTGCGCTGGCTATGGGAGTGTTTGGCGGGATTTTTCCGGCGATTCGGGCGGCGCGGCTTCCTGTGGCGACCGCACTTCGAGAGCTTTGATTTTCTTGTTTTTCCAGCCGAGTTAAGAAAAAAGATTACACAGAGGGCGCGGAGGGCACGGAGAGGTGCGCGCGTTTGCGCTACAATCGTGCGCTTGTGGGCGGGGGCGAGGTTGCGGATGAGTGTGGAGACGAAGGATCGCGAATTGGGGATGGGCCGCGAGATTACGCGGCGCGATTTTTTGAATGGCGTGGCGATTGGTGTTGGCGGCACGCTCGCCGGCGGCGCGCTTGGGACAGACACTTTGCTGGCTGCGGCTGCGCTCGACGAATACGCGCCGGAGAAGGCGGCGGACTACTATCCCCCGGCGCTGACGGGGATGCGCGGGAATCACGACGGAACGTTTACGTTTGCGCATCGTTTGCGTGATGGAGGGAAGTGGGATGGCGACGGTGCGCCGGCAAAGACGGACGAGACGTACGAGTTGGTGGTTGTCGGTGGGGGGATCAGCGGGCTTGCGGCGGCGTATTTTTTCAGGAAGAGCGCGGGGCGCGACGCGCGGATTTTGATTCTCGATAATCACGATGATTTTGGCGGGCATGCGAAGCGCAATGAGTTTCGGGCAGGAAACCGGATGGTTGTGAGTTATGGGGGGACACAATCGATCGAGAGTCCGGGGAAGTACAGCGATGTTGCGAAAGGTTTGATCAGAGAAATTGGGATTGAGACGGAGCGGTTTTACGGGGCTTACGATCGAAAGCTTTACGTGAAGATGGGGACGGCGGCTTTTTTTGACAAGGAGACGTTTGGCGAAGATCGTTTGATCACGGGGATGAATGTTACGCCGTGGCCGGAATTTTTGGCGAAGGCGCCGCTTTCGGATGCGGCGAAGCGGGACATCGCGCGAGTTTATGCGGAGAAAGTAGATTACCTCGCGGGACTTTCGAAGGACGAGAAGCGCGCGAAGCTTGCGAAAATCAGTTATGCGGACTATCTGACGAAATTCTGCAAAGTAGATGCCTCGGCGTTGCCGTTTTTTAAAACGTTTCCGCATGATTTGTACGGCGTGGGAATTGACGCGGTTCCCGCGCTGGGATGTTTCGAATCGCCAGACGACTACGAGTCGTTTACCTATGCGGGCTTCGACGGGCTCGGCCTTGGCGAGCTTGAAAAAGAAGAGCCCTACATTTTTCACTTTCCGGATGGGAATGCGTCGATCGCGCGGCTGCTGGTGCGCGCTCTGATTCCGGGAGCTATGCCGGGGCACTCGATGCTCGACGTGGTGACGACGCGAGCGGATTACAGCAAGCTGGATGTGGAGGGAGCGCCGGTGCGCATCAGGCTTAACAGCACGGTGATGCACGTGCAGCACTCCGGCGTGGGCGACACCGAAGGTGAGGCGGCGAAAACCGTCGACATCGCCTACATGCGGGGGAAGAAGTTGCAGTCGGTGCAAGCGAAGAACTGCGTGCTGGCCTGCTACAACGGAATGATTCCGTACATTTGTCCCACGCTGCCGCAGACGCAAAAAGACGCGATGTCGTATCTCGTGAAGACGCCGCTGGTGTACACGCACGTCGCGCTGCGGAACTGGACTTCGTTTGCAAAGCTCGGCGTGCATCAAATCGTGGCGCCGGGTGGATATCACACGTACACCGCGATGGATTTTCCCGTGAGCATCGGTGAATACGCGTTCCCGAGCAAGCCCGAGGAGCCGATGGTGCTGTTCATGCTGCGCACGCCGTGCAGGCCGGGACTGCCGATGCGCGATCAGTTTCGCGCGGGCCGCGTGGAATTAATGGCCACGGCGTTTTCACAATTCGAACGAAATATTCGCGACCAGCTCGGAAGAATGCTTGGCGGTGCGGGATTCGACGCCGCGCGGGACATCGAAGGCATCACCGTGAATCGCTGGGCGCACGGCTACGCGTACACGCCGAATTCGCTTTTCGATCCCGACTGGAAAGAAGAAGAAAAGCCGTGGGTGATCGGGCGGAAGCAATTCGGCAAAATTGCGATTGCGAATTCCGATGCGGGCGCGAGCGCGTATTCCGACGTGGCGATTGACCAGGCCTGGCGCGCCGTTCAAGAGGTTCTGAAGAGTTAAAGGACGAATCGAGAAGGGCGGCGGCCGTTCCCGCAAAAAATGAGCTTGCAGGTTTTGGCGGCCAAATGTGTTATTGTCTTCGTGTAGACTCCCGAAGTAGGGTTGCCTGAACTCCCTGAGGGGCGCGCGTTTTGGCTCTCCCTCCACTGGATTCAGCCAATTTCAGGCCAGTGTACCGTAGCGTCCGGAAAGCGCGAGCTTGCCGAGATCCTGCACTCATGGTGCTTCGAAGAGTTCAGGGAGAATCAAGATGAAGAGTTTGTTTGTCGGCAACATGAGTTTTCAGACCACGGAAGGCGAGTTGCGCGACTTGTTCACGCCGTTTGGGCAAGTGACGCGCGTGCACATGGCCATGGACCGGGAAACTGGCCGTGCACGGGGGTTTGCGTTCGTGGAAATGCCCAATGACGAGGAAGCGGCGAAGGCTATGGCCGGACTCGATGGCAAGGAATTGGGCGGACGCAACTTGAAGGTGAACGAAGCGCGGCCGAAGGGCGAAGGCGGACCGCCACGTGGACCACGGAACTTTGGCGGCCCCGGCGGCAGCGGTGGAGGAGGCGGTCGCGGCAAGGGTGGCGGCGGTGGGCGCGATCGGTTTTCGAACGAGGACTACCGCGAGTCTGCGCGTCAGCCGCGCGAACCGCGCTGGTAACGGAACCGGAACAGAACGCCATTTAGCTTGGCAGTGACGGCGCTTGACGAGCCGGGCAGCGTTTGCGAGGAGACGCTATGACAACGACATTCCAGAAACGGCAAAAAGAAATGAAGCGGATGGAAAAGCGCAAGATGAAGGAAGAAAAGCGCGTGCAGCGGAAGTTGGATAAGACGGCGGAGAAGGAATCGGGAGTTTCGACTGAAGAGATCATGGAACCATTGACCGGGCCGATTCCTTACGACCCGGAGCAGTAAGCGGCTGCCGAGTTTCGCCTTGAGCAGAACTGCTCCACAATAAATTCGTCGAACAGGGTTTCTTCAGAAGCGCGTGGCGGAGTGTCAGCACGCGCGCTCTTCGCGCGATTCTGCGAGAGTTGCGTGTCGCCCATCTGTTCGTCAATGCATCGACATGGGGCCACCCTTCGCTCGCGGCCGCCGCATTAGAAAAATAAACGGTAGCATCAACACAAATAGTCCCGCCAAAATCAGGAAGATGCTGTTATACGCGAGCATGCTGGCTTGCCGCTCCACCATTGCAAACATGGCGGCGCGCGCCTGATGAGTCGCGGTGGCGGCGTCCGAGCCGCCGGACATAAACATGCCGTGCATCGAAGCCATCATTTTTCGCGCGCTCGCGTCGTAAGGCGTGACATGCGCGCCGAGTTGGTTGATGTTCCTCTGCTGAAAACGAGTCTGCATGGTGCTCACCGCGGAAATGCCGATGCTGCCGCCTAAATTGCGAACGAGATTGAACAGGCTTGTGGCGTTGCCCATGTTTTCTTTGCGAATGGGAGCCATGGCGATGGTGGTCAGCGGCACGAAGATGAACCCTAACGACAAACCCATGAAGAGTTGCGGCCAGAAGAAATCCCAGTAGCCTGCGCTGAGGCTTAAACGAGAGATTTGAAACAGCGTGAATCCAGTGACGATCATTCCAAGCATGAGCATTTTGCGTGGATCGAACTTCGACATGATGATGCCGGCGACGGGCATGGCGATAAATGAGCCGAGACCTCGAGGCGCCATCGCAAAACCGGCGCGCAGTGCGGGGTAACCGAGGAGCGTCTGGAGAATGAGCGGAATGAGCACGGTGGTACCGTAGAGCCCGACGCCCAAGAGCGACATGAGAAAAACGCCGGTGGAGTACGTGCGGTCTTTGAAGACACGAAGATTGACGACAGGTTCCTTTACGTGAAGTTCGTAGACCACAAACACGATGAGACTGAAGCCGGCAATGATGGCGACGGCGGTGATCCAATCCGTGCCGAACCAGTCCTTTTCCTGACCCTTATCGAGAACAATCTGCAGCGTGGCGATTCCCAGCGCGAGCAGACCGATCCCCCAGTAATCGATCTTTTGCGAAGCGCGACGGATGTAATGCGGATCGAAGATAAAGAGCGACGTCATTACAAGCGAGGCAACGCCTATGGGAACATTGATATAGAAGACCCAGCGCCACGAGTGGCTGTCGGTGAGCCAGCCGCCGAGTACGGGTCCGAGCATGGGGGCGACGACGATACCGAGTCCCCAGAAGCCCATGGCTTTGCCGCGGTCTTCCGGCGGAAAAGATTCGAGCAAGATGGCTTGCGAGATAGGCTGCAAACCTCCGCCGCACGCACCCTGGATGATGCGGCAAACAACCAGGAAAGGAAGGCTGGGAGCCAGGCCGCACAAGAAGGAGGCGATCGTGAAGCCAGTCACGGAAAGCATGAGCATGCGCTTGCGGCCAAAAAAGTTGGAGAGCCAGCCGGTGAGCGGCAAAATGATGGCGTTGGCAACGAGATAGGAAGTCAGTGTCCAGGTAGCTTCGTCGACGGTAGCTGACAGGCTGCCGGCAATATGAGGAAGCGAGACGTTTACGACGGTGGTGTCCAGCACTTCCATGAACGTGCTGAGCATGACCGCGATGGCAATGACCCAGGGGTTGATGTGCGGATGATTTTGCGTTGTTTCCTGCGTCATCCAGACCTCGAGCCGTTGGCTGAGAGGACGCTCAGCCATGCTTTGATGAATCATAAGGTTAGATCGCGGTGCTGGCAAACATTGCTTCCGTCGCTGTTGCCCAAGCACACTTTTTTCTTCGAGAATGCTGTCCCGAAGGCCGCTGCTTGCGGTATCTTGTCGGCATATGAGGAAGAGAAGGGGGCATCCATGGAGTCGGGAAAATCTCGCCGTGGGTTTCTTGCAGGGATGGGCGCAGTCGCTGCCGCGGCGTCCTTTCCTGAGGGCCGGGTATTTGCTCGAGAACGGCATTATCCTGCGACCGGTATGAACTCGCCATTCCGCATCGCGGTCATCAATGATGAAGTTGGGCAAGACTTCGAGCGTTCGTGCGAAGTTATCGCGCACGAGTTTGGGCTGGAGTGGATCGAGCTTCGCGGCATGTGGAAGAAAAACTTGCTCCGTCTCGATGCGACCGAAGTTGCGGAAGCACGCCGTATTCTTGAAAAATACAAACTCCGCGTCACGGATATCGCCAGCCCGCTATTCAAGGTGGATTGGCCTGGGGCGCCGAAATCCCAATTCAGCCCAAAGGGCGATCAGTTCAACGCTGATTTCACCTACGAGCAGCAGGATGAAGTCCTCGAACGCGGCATCGAACTGGCCAAGACCTTCCAGACCGACCGCGTGCGCTGTTTCGATTTTTGGCGGCTTGACGATCAGGCTCCGTATCGCGCGGCGATGAACGAGAAATTGCGTGCCGCTGCGGGCGTGGCGGGGAAGAAGGGCGTGACACTGCTGCTTGAAAACGAGCCCGCATGCAACACCGCCACTGCCGCGGAAGCGGTTAAGGTCCTTGCCGCGGTGGAGTCTCCTTCTCTTATGTTGAATTGGGATCCGGGAAACGCCGCCTCTCGCGGTGAAAAAGCGTATCCAGATGGATATGCCTTGCTGCCGAAAGCGCGTATCGGCCACTGCCATTGCAAAGATGTGGTGAAAAAGCCTGATGGCAAGAGTTACGATTGGGCTGCGATGGGCCGCGGCATCATCGACTGGACCGGCCAATTTGCGGCTCTAAAGCGCGATGGCTATCACCTTGCCGTCAGCCTGGAAACGCACTGGCGAGGTGCTGCCACGCCCGAAGAATCCACCCGCCAAAGCTGGGCGGGAATGAAAGATGAGTTGCAGAAAGCGGGAGCGCTGTGAGTCGCGGGAGGGAATGGACCCAGTCAACATGACGAAGCGCTTCCTTGCCGCTATCGCGTTCGCTTTGGTAGCTGCGCTTTGTTCTCCAGCGCGGACGGCGCGTTGGACCGAGAAAGCCGCGACCGACTGGTACTCGCAGCAACCTTGGCTCGTCGGCAGCAACTACATCCCCTCCACTGCAATCAACGAGCTCGAAATGTGGCAGGCGGATTCTTTCGATCCTAAGCGCATCGACGTGGAACTCGGCTGGGCGCAATCCATCGGCTTGAACACCATGCGCGTTTTTTTGCACGACCTCCTTTGGCAGCAGGATCCCGCCGGTTTCAAGAAGCGCATCGACATTTTTCTGAGCATCGCCCAGAAACACAAAATTCGGCCGCTCTTCGTGCTCTTTGATTCGTGCTGGGACCCGAATCCCAAGCTCGGCAAGCAGCACGCTCCGACGCCCGGCGTCCACAACTCCGGCTGGGTGCAAAGCCCGGGAGCCGCCGCGCTGAAAGATCCCGCGCAATATCCGCGCCTCGAGGCGTACGTCAAAGGAGTCGTCGGGGCCTTCGCCAACGACAAGCGCATCCTCGGATGGGACATCTGGAACGAGCCGGACAATACAAACAATGGCAGCTATGCGAATTTAGAGCCGGCCAATAAAGTGGAACTCGTGCTCGCGCTCTTGCCCAGAGTGTTCGAATGGGCCAGGCTGGCGGGCGCTTCGCAGCCGCTCACGAGCGGAGTATGGACAGGAGATTGGTCCTCTCCCGAAAAACTCGGCCCCATGGAAAAAATCCAGCTACTGCTCTCCGATGTCATTTCCTTCCACAACTATGATGGTCCCGACGTATTTGAAAAACGCGTTCTCTCGCTCCAGCAATATCGCCGGCCGATGATTTGCACCGAATACATGGCGCGCGGAAATGGCAGCACGTTTCAGGGCACGTTGCCCATCGCAAAAAAATATCACGTGGCCG
>DASXMM010000086.1:0-5531 GCA_036495665.1 Candidatus Acidiferrum sp.
GTTCGAAAAAGCGAGGTCCGCGATCACCAACTGGAACGGTTTCGGAACTCGCGGAACTCGCTTTTTCGAACTCGGACTTCGCGTTTCAGGGCAGTCACCTGTTCCAGGGAAATTTTTATGGCGTAAATATCTACGACATCTCCAATCCCGCAAACGCCGCGTTGGTGACTTCTCTGGTATGCCCTGGCGGGCAGGGCGACGTGTCTGTATATAAAAACCTGCTGTTTATGTCGGTGGAAATGCCGAACGGTCGCCTCGATTGCGGCGCACAAGGCTTTCCTCCGGAGCCTCCTCCGCCCGCCGGAGAAGACAAAGAAAAAAAGCGCCGCATACCGGCAGCGCAGAAGGACCGCTTCCGCGGTGTAAGAATCTTCGACATTTCCGACATCAAGAACCCCAAGCAAGTCGCTGCGGTACAGACCTGCCGCGGCTCGCACACTCATACGCTGGTGCTGGATCCCAACGATAAGGCCAACGCTTATATCTACGTCTCAGGCACATCGTTTGTGCGTCAACCGGAAGAACTGGCCGGCTGCTCGGGCGAAGAGCCGGACAAAGATCCGAACACAGCGCTATTTCGCATCGAAGTGATTAAAGTTCCGTTGGCCGCTCCGCAAGATGCAAAAGTGGTGTCGAGCCCTCGCGTCTTCATCGATCCGCGCACCGGCGCCCTCAACGGCCTGAACAACGGCGGCAGCCTTCACAAGGATCAGGAGAAGCCTAAAGACACGAACCAGTGCCATGACATCACGGTGTATTCCGCGATTGGTCTCGCCGCGGGCGCGTGCTCCGGCAATGGACTTCTGTTGGACATCAAAGATCCGGTCCATCCGAAGCGCGTCGACGCGGTAAACGATCCCAACTATTCCTACTGGCACTCCGCTTCTTTCTCAAACGATGGCAGCAAGGTTGTCTTTACCGACGAATGGGGCGGCGGTCTCGGCGCTCGGTGCCGTGCGAATGACCCGAACAAGTGGGGCGCGGATGCTCTCTTCAATTTGAAGGACGACAAGCTGAGCCTCGCCAGCTATTACAAGATGCCGGCCGCGCAAGGCGACACGGAGAACTGTGTGGCGCACAACGGCTCGCTCATCCCCGTCCCCGGCCGCGACATCGAAGTACAAGCATGGTACCAAGGTGGCATCTCCATCGTGGACTTCACCGACATCGCTCACCCGTTTGAAATCGCCTACTTTGACCGCGGCCCCATCGATCCCAAGATACTCGTGCTTGGCGGCGACTGGTCGGCCTACTGGTACAACGGCTACATCTACGGTTCCGAAATTGCCCGCGGACTCGACGTCTTCGAACTCTCGCCAACGAAGTTCCTTACGCAGAACGAAATCGACTCGGCGAAGACAGTTCAGGTCGCGGAACTGAACGTCCAGAACCAGCAAAAAATCGAGTGGCCCGCGAAGCTAGTCGTCGCGCGGGCGTACATCGATCAGCTGACGCGGTCGCAAGCTCTGTCGGCAGACCAAATCGCAGCCCTGCAGAAGGGCGTCGACAATGCAGAGAAGGCGCACATGAGCAGGAAAACCGTCGCGAAGTTGAAAGGCTTGGCGCCATCCGTGGAATCAAGCGCCAGCGCCGCGAAGAGTCCGACCGACTCAACACGACTCCGTGCTTTGGCCGAAATCCTAAAGCATCCAGCAGCCTAACCGCATAGCAAGCCTCATCAGAACCCCGCCCGGATCGCCGGAGCGGGGTTTTCTGTTGTCGTGCCGAATTTTTGGGCGATTTTGTTATCCTACAGCCCGTGAAACCGGCATTTCTCATCGACACGGATACAGCCTCCGATGACGCCGTAGCGCTGATCATGGCGCTGCGCTTTGCGCAAGTCGAAGTCTTAGCGATCACCGCCGTTGCAGGGAATGTGAGCGTGCACCAAGCCGCCCGCAATGCTCTCTACACCGCCGAACTCTGCGGCTCTCCAGTGCCTGTCTTCGTCGGCGCTGAAAAACCTCTCACGCGCACGCATGCTCCAGCCGACTGGTTTCACGGCCGCGACGGCCTCGGCGATCACGGTTACCGGCTGCCACGCCGCGCTCCCGAAAAACAAAGCGCCCCCGATGGCATCATCGATACGATCGAATCGCACACCGGCCTGACCATGGTCACGCTCGGCCCGCTTACCAATGTCGCGCTGGCCCTGCAAAAGAACCCTGGGATCGCCGCGAAAGTCAGCCGCTGCGTGGTGATGGGCGGCGCGCCTTGTTGCGAGGGCAACGTAACTCCCGCCGCCGAGTACAACATCTGGAGCGACCCCGAAGCCGCCCGCATCGTCATGCGCAGCGGCCTGCCCATCGAACTCGTCGGCTGGCACCTCTGCCGCGGTGAAGCCGTCCTGAACCTATCCGACATCCAGCACGTTCTAAGCCTCGGCACACCCGTCGCCAATTTCGCTATCGAGTGCAACAGCCACGCGCAAAAAGCCTTCCTCGAGCAAACCGGCGAGCATGGCATCTCTCTGCCCGACCCGGTCGCCATGGCCGTCGCGCTCGATCCGTCGATCGTCACTTCGCAATCGCAGCACTTCGTGGACATCGAAACGCAAAGCGAACTCACCCGCGGCATGACTGTCGTCGACCGTCTCAACGTTGCGCGCAACCCCCGCAACCGCGAAGTTTGGGCAACCTCTCTATCCAGCGGCTATAAGGCAAAAGTCTTTTGGACCATCGACAACGCCCGCTGGAAACAAACCCTCTACGCATCGCTGAAGTAACCGTCGCTCCTACACACGGCTCTCGACTTACGTTTTTGCTTCTAATTTCGGGTCAAGCACTTTGCGAGCGCTCTCGACTCCTGCGACGGGCAACGAAGGGTCATTCAAAAGCCCAAGCTGTTTCAGCACGGAAGCTTGATCCCAATAAATGTGCTCGTGAGTGAGCTTGCCGTCGCGGAAATGAACAATCGCAACCATCGCGATTTCTACGCGCCGATGCGTCGGCACAACGCCGGGTAACATCCACGGCATTTCCTGTGTGTGCGTGAACGAGAAAACCATTTCGTCCACGACCTGATCTTCGCCAACCGTGCGCGACACTGGAGTGAGCGTCGTGTCCGGCGGCATCACCGGTATGAAGTTTCGCGAATAGAAATCGCGCAGCGCCGCCTTGCCGTAGCCGCCCGTCAGGACCGGAATGTGGTTGACGTAAGCATCCTCGGTCATGGTCGCCAGTGTGGCCTCGGTATCCCGAGTGACGAATTCCCCCGCAACGTGTTCTTCCCAAAGTTTGTTGAGGTCGTGTGTTGGCATGGCGGGGATTATACTTGCCTTCTCCCCCGCTTCGTTCATCGCGGAATTACCTCTGATGGCATCCACCCATTCGACCTCCCGGTCGCTGCTAGGTTGGTGAACCGAATAGGCGGCCTGAGCACGGAGAATGAACCTGGCTTTGCATTGAAAAAGGAAGAGCCCCGCCGTAGCGGGGCTTCCTCACAATGGATTGAATGGAGTGCTTAGCGGTTGTCCCGGTCGTCGTCGCGGTCGTCGCCTTGCGCACGCATGGCGTGCCTCGACACGTAATCTGCCACGGCGCTGCCCAGCGCATTTGCGCGCAGGCAGCTGGTTCGAAAGTGAATCCCGCCAAAGACACGGGCATTGACGATTTCCGCTATCGCGTCCGAGAAACTCGCAAACGAACGAGTGCCCGGACGTATTTCGGAGGTAAGGCTGAAGGCGGTGTTCTCCCCAAATTCCGCGGCAAGGATAAACGCGGCGGACCCACTATACGAGGAATGCGCCGAAGGATATTCGGGATGCGCTGGAGTGCCGGTCAGAGTGTCCAGCCATGGCTCCCAGAGCGGATCGGCGTCCGCGGGCGTCAGACCCGTTCGGATCGCGGTGACTGGCCGCCAGGCAACATAGCGGTACTTGCTGTCCCAGCACGCGATTATCGCGTCGGCCTGAGTTACATTGAGCAGCGCAAATAGGTGCGCATTCTCGGTCAGACTGAGGTGGCGCGCCGCGGAAAGCTGCGCGGCAACACGGTCCCAGGCAAGTGGAGTGTTCAGTGCCCAAAACAACGCGAGCTCCGATTGATCCGGAGTGCGCAGCGAGCCAGTCAGGCTGCCCATCGTCCTTACTTCGTTGAGATCGGCAACGTACACCGGGTCGGTGAGGGCCAGAGGTGGCGGCACGCGGAACTGCGACGGCCGCGTCAATACCCACGGCGTCGTGGTGGCGAGCTGTGGGGTTGCACCTGAGGCGTTCGCCGGCGGTGTGGGGCGCCAAAACCCAAAAGCATTCGGTGTTCCGGCGATGCTCTGCACGCCAAAGAATGGCGGCGGCGTTGGAGCGAACCCGTCGGACTGCCTCCATGTCCAGATGGCGTCCGCAACAGTCTGTCCCCAGGCGACTCCGGCGGCGATGGAATTGGCATTTTCGGTCAGGGCTAGCGCTGCGAGCGATGCGTCGTGCTGGGCGGTGAGCGTCGCGCCAGCCGGCACCGTTCCATAGAGGTCCATGAGAATCACGTAAGCCGCTTGAATTGCGGCTGCGCGTTGGGACGCGTTGGGTGGGGCGTCCGGCCTCACATGGAGCGGACGGAAGCGCGGGTCGATCCCGTTGACGGCATCGAATACCGATGCCGACACTAAGGCGACTACGCGCCCAGTAACGTTCGGGGCGGTGCCGGCCGCAAGGACTGTATTGTTCATGATGCCGATCCACTCCAGCACGGGGTCTGGCGTGGAAGCGGACACTGGGCATGGACTTGAAGCGAGAAGCGCCACCATCAGAATAAGCATTGCGTTGCGAATTGCCGAGCCGGCGCTTCGCGGGCTAAGCAATTGGAATGGACCTGGGTTACAGACGATCGCCTTGCGATTCATGTTTCCTCCTGAAGTTTTCGACAGTATCGCGGCTGGGGAACAGTTTGCGTGGAGCTGGCAAATTGCTCGTCCGCGGTAATGCGCTACTGGGGTTGCGAACTCGATGGGAGAAGGGCGAGTTGGCTTGAACCTTGGTAGCTGTTGATGGAGCGCCAAGACCGGGGAACCAGGAACGTCGAAGGTTGCGCACCGATTGGATCGCTCGTGGTGGAATGCTGCGCCGGCCCAACGCCGCGGTGCAACGGGCAAAGCAGCGCAAACCAGAGCAAAGCGGGGCAAATCGTCCCTGCGGGGTGCACGCGACTCGGCATTGCCTCTGAAACGAACTGGTGTGATACTCCCACTACTTAGCAGGAGCTCGCCGGTCCATGTCTCTCAAGCCAACACCCATCACCAGTGTCAGTGCAGCCCCGCCAGGGCGGCGTCTGGAATCCTGGAAGGAGATTGCCGCTTATCTGGGGCGGGACGTCACAACGGTCCGCCGGTGGGAAAAGCGTGAGGGGCTACCAGTTCACCGGTTGCAACACGGCAAGCTTGGGTCGATTTACGCCTACACCACAGAGCTGGATGCCTGGCGGGACAAGACGGCGCCGGCCGTTACAACGGATGTGGGTGATCGGGACCCGGCGGCAGAGGCGGACCGGCAGAGGCTTTATCGTCACAGAGTGGCCGCACTCGTAGCGCTGACCCTGCTG
>DASXMM010000087.1:0-5635 GCA_036495665.1 Candidatus Acidiferrum sp.
ATGTAGGCTTCGTAGGCGGCGGCGTCCATGAGGCTGTTCACGGCTGCAGCATCGGCGAGGTTCACTTTGATGAGCCAGCCTTCGCCGTGCGGATCGGTGTTGATTTTCTCGGGCGTGTTGTGAAGAATTTCGTTGGCTTCAACGACTTCGCCGGAAGCGGGCGCGTAAATGTCGCTGACCGCTTTTACGGATTCGACGGTGCCAAACGTTTTGCCGGCTTCGATTTTCGCGCCGACTTTGGGCAGCTCGACGAAGACCACGTCGCCGAGTTCGTGTTGTGCGTAGTCGGTGATGCCAATTGCGGCCACGCCGCCCTTCACATCGACCCATTCGTGTTCTTTGGTGTAGCGATAATTTGCTGGATATGCCATGGGACCACTCCTCGCCCCCTTCAGGCCGGGGCTGCCATTAGAATACCTGTGTCAGACGTTCGCCGCGGCTTGCGGGGCGACGGTTTTCTTCGGGCGCTTGTAGAACGGTGTTGCGACCACTTGGGCTTTGCACTTCTGCGTGCGGATTTGCACGTAGATGGGCGTGCCGATGGCCGTCATCGCGGGTGGCACGTAGGCTAGCGCGATGTTCTTGCAGAGCGTCGGCGAAGGCGAGCCGCTGGTGATTACGCCAATCACTTGACCGCTTTCGTCGCAGCAGCAATATTCGTCGCGAGCGATGCCACGGTCGACCATCTCGAGTCCTACGAGAGCACGCTTTAAGCCAGAGGCTTTCGCACGCTCCAATGCGGCGCGGCCGATGAAGTCGCCCTTTTCCATTTTGCAGTAGCGATCGAGGCCCGCTTCCCAGACGTTGATTTTGTCGCTGATCTCGTGGCCGTAGAGCGCCATCTTGGATTCGAGGCGCAGCGTGTTACGGGCACCAAGGCCGCAGGGGATGATGCCGAACTCGCGTCCGGCTTCGATCACTTTGTTCCAGACCATTTCGCTGGTGGCGACGTCGGATGGGACGTAAATCTCAAAGCCGTCTTCGCCGGTGTAGCCGGTGCGGGCGATGAGGGTGTTCGTCAGGCCGCAGACCGTTCCGTGCGTGAACCAATAATTCTTGATTGCGGCGAGATTGGCGGCGGTCAGTTTTTGCAGGACTTCATGCGCGCGCGGACCTTGAATGGCTAGTTGGGTGTAGGCGTCGCTAAGCTCTTCTACGACGCAGTCGAAGCCCTTCGTGTTGTCGCGAACCCAGTTGATGTCTTTTTCGCGCGTGCCTGCGTTGATGACGAGGAGGTAGTCGTCTTCGCCAAGCCGATGGACGATGACGTCGTCGACGAAGGTGCCTTCGGGATAGAGCATGGCGGAATAGTGCGCCTGGCCGATGGCCAGTTTGGAGGCGTCGTTCATGCTGAGGTGCTGCACGGCCGGCAGCGCGCCACCGGGAGTGCGGCCGCTGCGGATGCGGATGTCGCCCATGTGGCTTACGTCGAAGATGCCGACACTGGAGCGGACGGCCTTATGCTCGGCGACGAGGCCGCCGGTGGCGGGGTACTCGACGGGCATATCCCAGCCGCCGAAATTGACCCTTTTCGCGCCTAAGCGGCGGTGTACCGCGTTCAGAGCGGTCTTGCGAAGGTCGGTGATGGGAGGAGTTGTGACTGATTCCATTCCGTGTGCTCGGGAAGAAATTGATACTAACATGGGGGTCGGGATGGGTCAAAGAAGGGCGGGGAAGAGAGATGGACGAAAATCGAAGCTCGAAACTCGAAATGCGAAACTCGAAATACGAAACTCGAAAATACGGAGCGGACTCGTCGGCTTGTCCTCAATGACGGCGGGTCCTACGCGGCTGCTGAGCCGCTATGCCGGCTGAACTGCTTTTGATCTCTTGGTTTTCTCGGGGGGCTTCGCGGTTAGGCGGACGTTTCCTCGGTGGTTTCTGCAGGGATTTGTGGAGTTTGCCGCGTGCGGCCGGGGGCGTCCTTGACCGGTTAACAGGGGGCCCTCCCCCCTGGTTTTGCGTAAGTGTTCATTCTAAAGAGAGATAAAGTGGCGTGTTTTGTTACACTTTTGCAAGTGTTGATAATAAAGAAGTTGGTTGCACTAAAATCGGGCAATTCGCGTTTCTTATAGCAAGTGTTGCAGACAAGGGGTTTAGGCTGAATTGGAGACTTTGCGTCTCTGAAAAGCAAAAACGCCAGCGAGTGTCCTGGCGTTACCGGGCGTGATCACAATCTTACCTGGCAAGAAGTATATGCTAGCGGTACTATTTTGTCAAGACAAAAATTATGAAAAAAGCGGCGAAGAAGTTGGGCGCGGGAGCGGGTGACGAGGCTGGGCGGATAACGGCGATGCGCGAGCGGTGTAATAGGAGAAACGCGGCATGGGGCGAATGTGCAGCTTGCTGGGTTCTGCCTTCGTCAGGTAGAGTTTTCTTGGAGGCTCCTATGCAAGGTCCTGTCATTTGCGTTCAGTGTGATAAGACGGAGGCCCATTGTAACTGCGAGAAGTACTGCACGATCTGCAAGGGGCTGATTAACGTCAAGCTGTGCGCAGATGGTTTGTACTATTGCCCGGACTGCCGGGAGGCCTGCGACGTTGCCCTCGCGAACAACTACAGTGAGCACTGATTCCAGGGGCATCGAGTTTCAGATTGACCCCGACCCGCGGCTCGCGGCAGCCGCCGGCGGCGCGGCGCGCTACTTCGCGGACGCGGCGGGTTTGACGAGCGAGGCGGTGGTGGAGTTCCAGAAGTCGGTGGTGGCGGCTTGTGAGGAAACGTTTCAGCATTTGACCGGAGATCATTCGCACTTGACTGTGCGCGTGACGCGCTATCCGGATCGGATAGAAGTGGTGCTCGCGCACGAGGGCGAGGCAATACCGACTGTAGGTCTCGACCAGATCGCCGGGTTTGGCAGTCCGTCTGGAAGTTCAAACCCGCTTGGCGGAATCGACCGCGTGCAGTATGAAGCGCGAGGAGGAAGAGTCGTGACGCGCTTGACGAAGTATTTGGACGGTGCGACGCCGAACGCGTAGATCTTCGTGGTGAAAAACGAAAGAGCCGGGCACGATGGCGTGTCCGGCTCTTTTGTTTTGCGGCTGGGCCGCAGAGAATCTACATTTTGAAGGAGAAGGTGTTGTGCTGGATGAGCGAAGTCATTTGATCGTCGCTGAGCGACATATGCAAAGTGACGCGATCGCCGCCCGGAGTGATGCGGACCTGATCGAGCAACCGAGCCAGGTCGGGATTGTCTTTTTGGGCTTGATAGCGTTTGTAGAGGAAGCCCGCCTGAAGGAGCTGGCCGAGCGTGTTGGCGTCATCGGTAGAACCGCAGATGGTTTGGACCTTTGCCTCGAGGTCGCTTCCAGCTTCAATATTGATGATGGTGTTTTGCATGCGGGTGACGAGCTTCGTGGCTTCGGGAAATTGTTGAATCTCCGGAGCGAGTTGCTGGATGGCGAGACGCGTGTACGCGGGGTTGGTGACCAGCCACACGGAGCTGCCGGTGTTGGCTTCGTTGATCAACGCGGAAAATTTATCGTTGCGCAGCAGGCTGTCTTCCTCACCGAAGCGGACCGCGATCATTTTCTCAAGGACGCTGCGGTGGCCGTAGGCGGCAGTGCTGGAGTCAACGAAGAAGAAGAACAAGTCGCTTGAGCCGGTACCGGTGCCGAAGGCGTAGAGAGTGTAGCCATGTAGCGTGGACGTGGGGAGCTTTTGCTTCTTGAAGTAGGAGGCGGTTGTGTCCTGATTGAAGTTGCCGAGAGCGATGCCGACCATTTGTTCGCCGCTGGGAACGGCGTCTGAGCCGGTGCCTTCGGCCTTCGCGGTCATGCCTTCGGGGACGAGCGCCCAAGCGATTTCATCGACCTGGCTGTTGGGGTCGTTGCCGGTGGAGGCGAGAAATTTCTCGAACTGGCGGAAGCGTTCTGGAAGGACCTGTTCCTGCAACTGCGGAAACCATTTTAAGGTGCGGGCTTTCTTCATGTCGGCGTAGCCGAATTCGCCGACGTCTTTGGGAAACATGCCGATTTTGTCGGCGCCGAGGGTCCCGGCGTGTGCCGGCTTGGAAAGTGTAAGAGCTGCTCCAAGCAAGAGGCTGATAGCCGCGAGCCGGGAAATCGCCGAAGCAAAGGACGCGGCGTGTGCGTTCGTGGGACGTTTCATGAACTACTCCTTTCAAAGGCCGAGGGGCCGAGGGAAGATCTATTTTACGCGTTTAGGCGGTCGTTATGCGAGGCGCATCGACCAGTTTATCGCGGAGGGCCGCGATGTTGGAGCGCATCTGCGCCACATAGGCGCTATCGGTAATGGTATCGAGATTGACCTCGACGTTGGCTAAAGCTCCGCGAGCCCCCGCGGCGGCCATGTAACGTGCTACTTCCAAGTCTGACTTCATGGATGCGGCGGCGATAGGTTCCAGTTGTCCAAGGCGTGCGAAAAGAGCAACTGCCTGCTCTGCCACCTGGAGCGGGACGTCGGCGGCGAGCTTTGTGGCGGTTTGAATCGCTGCTTCTCGTTGGTGGGTCTGTTCGGGACTGTCGTGCGGCAGCTTGAACGCGGCTAAGACGGCGTCATACGCGGCGGCGTCGCGGTCGATGGCTGCCGCGAGTTCGTCGGCGATGCGGCGCAGAGAGTCGAGTTCCGCTGACAGCTCGTCGACATGCGCAGCCTGAGACTTCTTTTTGCGGGAAAGGCCCGCGACCATTTGACCGAGTGAGGCGGCTAAGGCGCCAGCCAGCGCGGAAACGCTGCCGCCTCCCGGCGTGGCTGTTGGCGAGGCTACTGCGTCCAG
This sequence comes from Candidatus Acidiferrum sp., assembly GCA_036495665.1. GTDB lineage: Bacteria > Acidobacteriota > Terriglobia > Acidiferrales > UBA7541 > Acidiferrum. The sequence continues at coordinate 4,739 of DASXMM010000087.1, forward strand.
GAAGGGGCGCGCGAGAGCGGAGAGTTTGCCGTCTTTGCTGGTTTCGAGCGGCGCTCCGCTGAGCGCATCGGCCAGCTTATTCTCAAAGACTTGCGCTGGAGAGAAGTTTTCCAGTTGGAGGAAAAAGTCGGCTGCCATTTCGATGGCTTTTTTGGGGATGAGGCCGACGATTTCGCTGCCAACGGGCATTGCGCCGTAGCGGGCCGCTTCGCGTTTGACTGTTTCATAGACGCGGTGCATGGGAGTTTGCTCGAAGTCGGTGAGGTTGATGGAGACTTGGGCGAGGTTGCGGGCTTTCAGCTCCACGCCCATGGATTTTACATAGCGAAAACCGCCGGAAGAGAAGCGGATGGCTTTTACGATTTTGTTGGCGATGCTGATGTCCGAAGTGTTGAGATTGACGTTGTACGCGACCAGAAATTTGCGCGCTCCTACTACCGTTACGCCCGCTGTCGGGTGAAGCTTGGGCTCGCCGACGTCCGGCTGGCGGTCGTGATTGTGCTTCATTTCTTCGCGCAGGCCTTCGAATTGGCCTCGGCGGACGTTTTCGAGATTGGCGCGGTCGGGGCGCTGCGCGGCGGCTTCGTAGAAAAACACGGGGATTCTGTAGCGCGCCCAAATTTCGTGGCCGGTGCGACGGGCAAGGGCTACGCAATCCTCAAGGGTGGCGCCTTCGATGGGAATGAAGGGGACGACGTCGGTGGCGCCGACGCGCGGGTGCGCGCCGGTATGTTTTGTGAGATCGATCAGCTCGAGGGCTTTGCCAACTCCGCGCAGAGCGGCTTCGGCGACCGCATCGGGTTCGCCGGCAAGAGTGATCACACAGCGATTATGATCCGCGTCCATTTCGCGGTCGAGGATGTAGACGCCGGAGATGGCGCTCATTGCGGCAACGAT
>DASXMM010000088.1:0-10623 GCA_036495665.1 Candidatus Acidiferrum sp.
GGCGACAGGGTGGCAGCATCTCGGAAATGTGCAGCGCGTCGAAAAGCTCAAGGACGGCGTTGAGCTGACGGCTGGTTCCGCGAAAGTGCGCATCACGGCGTTTCGCGACGGTGTGATTCGCGTTCGCGTCGCGCCACAAGGTTCGTTTCCCAAGGATTTTTCCTGGGCCGTGATCGAGCCGCCGGAACCTCCCGCGGTAAACGTCGAAGATGGAAATAGCGAGCTGCGCATGACATCCGGCGTCGTTGTGGTCATCGTAAAGAAGACGCCGTTGCTGATAAATTTCGCGGACTCGACGGGCAATGTGCTTCTCGCGGACGAGCCGTCTCTGTCCATGGCCTGGAACGGCACCTACGTGCACGCCTGGAAGCGCATGCCTGCGGAAGAGAATTACTACGGCCTGGGCGACAAGCCCGGTCCGATGAACCGCCGGAATCATGCGTATACAAACTGGAACACGGATTTTTTTGGCTGGCAGGAGTCAGACGATCCCATCTACAAGACGGTTCCATTTTTCGTCGGTCTTCACAAAGGCACGGCTTACGGCGTTTTCTTTGACAACACGTACCGCAGCAGCTTCGATTTCGGAAAAGAGTCGCCTGATTATTTTTCGTTTGGGGCCGAAGGCGGTGAGCTGAACTATTACTTTATCGCTGGCCCGGAGCCCAAAAAGATCGTGCAGCAGTTTACGGCGCTCGTCGGCCGCACGCCGCTTCCACCGCTCTGGTCGCTCGGCTATCAGCAGAGCCGCTACAGTTACTATCCTGAGGCGCGGGCTCGGGAGGTTGTCCAAACCCTGCGCGAGAAAAAGATTCCCGCCGATGTGATTTATTTTGACATCGACTATCAGCAGGGCAATGCGCCTTTTACCATCAATCGCGAGTATTTTCCTCACTTCGAAAAAATGATTGCGGATTTTCGCGCGCAGGGTGTGCGCACCGTTCTCATCACCGATCTACATATTAAGAAAGATCCTGGCCACGGCTATGCTCCTTATGATTCGGGAATAAAGAACGACGTTTTCGTTAAGAAGGCGGACGGTTCGGTTTACGTCGGCATTGTGTGGCCGGGCGACAGCGTGTTTCCGGATTTCACTTTGACGCGGGTGCGCGACTGGTGGGGAGGCCTCTACAAGGATTTCGTCAACATGGGTGTTGCGGGTTTCTGGAACGACATGAACGAACCGTCAACCTTTCAGACTCTTTCCAAAACGATGCCGCTCGATAATGTTCACCGTCTCGACGACGGCACAACGCTGGACCACCGCGCCATTCACAACGTTTTCGGAATGGAAAACGCGCGAGCGACCCACGATGGCCTTCTCAAGCTGCGGCCGGATGAGCGACCGTTCGTCCTCACACGCGCAGCATATGCCGGCACTGAACGCTACGCCGCCACATGGACCGGCGACAACAGCGCCACCTGGAATCACATCGGAATGAGCGTGCCGCAAATCATGAGTCTTGGCGTCTCTGGTTACTCGCTCGTCGGCGCGGACGTCGGCGGCTTCGCGGGCTCTCCTCCTGTCGATCTTCTGACGCGATGGTATGAGTTGGGCGTGTTCTACCCGATTTACCGCGATCATGCCGCCAAAGGCACCGCGGATCACGAGCCGTGGGCGAGCGGGCCCGAACAGGAAGCGATTCGCAAGCACTACATCGAGCTGCGCTATAGACTGCTTCCTTATATATACACATCAATGGAGGAAACCTCGCGCACCGGCGTGCCATTGATGGAGCCGCTCTTTCTTGAATATCCCAACGCTCAGGAACTCTATGGGGAGGATCACGAGTTTCTCTTTGGGCGTGATTTCCTGGTTGCGCCCGTTGTGACCGAAAGGGTTGACGCGGAGGATGTCCATTTGCCGCCGGGCGGTTGGTACGATTTCTGGACCGCGGACATCCACACGAGCAAAGAGCAGATTTCGCTCCATCCCGGTCTTGCGGAAACGCCGCTCTATGTTCGCGCAGGAGCGATCATTCCCATGCAGCCTGTTGTACAAAGCACGAATGAGAAGCCGGATGGTCCGCTGGAACTGCGCGTTTATATGGGCGAAGACTGTCACGGCTCGCTTTATCAGGATGACGGACACACGTTTGCGTATCAAAAGGGCGACTTCCTGCGCGTGAATTACACGTGCGACGTGTCTCCTCGTGAGATGACCATCACCAGCAAGATTGAGAAAAATAGCTATCAGCCGTGGTGGAACAGCACAGAAGTAAAAATTTATGGCGCGGGAGCAGCGCCGAAGGAAGTACACATCGGCGAACAATTGATTCACGATTGGCGCTTCGAGGCACAAGCCCACCGAATCGTGCTCACCGTGCCTGACGCTCTTAGGAATTGGAATGTTCGTCTGAGCTTTTGAAGTTCAGTCGAGCAGAAAAATCGAAATGGATTGTGCCGGCAGGGCGATGCGGGCTTCGCCCTTATCCACATCCACTTTTGCTTGACCTAGCAGCAGCGTGAAACCCACCGCACCTTTCGCCGGCGTGTCGTTGAGGGGAATTCGCAAAGCGCGCGGCTCGGCCGAATTATTGAATGCCACGACTACGCGCTCCTCTTCCGTCTCTCGCAAAAATACGTACGCGGTTTCGTCCGAAAAGAGATGCCACAATCTGCCATTTTGCAGTGACGCGTGTTCACGCCGCAATCGCAGGAGGGTTTGCACGTACGCGAACACTTCCTGCTGCTCCGCAGTTCGCCCGTTGGCCGTGAAGGCGTTCTTTGGATCGCCTAGCCATCCGCCGGGAAAGTCGCGCCGGTTGTCAGGGTCGGCTCCGCCTGGCATACCAATTTCATCTCCATAATAAAGTTCAGGAATACCGCGAAGCGTCAGCGTCAGGCCAAACGCCAACTTGAGTTTTGCCGGCGAGCTCCCCTCGGCACTCGCAAATCGCGGAACATCATGATTTGCAAGAAACGTCACCAGCACATCCGGGTGAGCGTAAAGCGAATCGTGGCGCAACACATCCGCGATGCGGCCAGTAGAGGCGTTTCGCAAGAGAACATCGCGCAGCGTGAAGTACATCGGAAAATCGAACAGCGTGTCGACGCCAGAGTCGATCCGATCGAATCGCCGCAGGCCTCCCGCAAAAAACGAGGTCACGCTGGGATCAGAGTGAAACACTTCGCCAATCGTCGTCATATAGGGATAAATCTGGTGCAGCCGGGCGTGCCAGTCCGACCAAAACTTCCGCGACACGTAAGGAAAAGTGTCCAGTCGATAGCCGTCCAGTCCGGAAGTCTCCGCCCACCAAATACTCAACTGAGAAAGATAGTCGGCGACCTCGGGTTTTTCCGTGTTCAAATCCGGCAAAACGTTGAAGAACCAGCCATCCGTCAGATTGCGCGACAGGCGCGGAGGCGCGTGAGGGTCAACCAAGGCTTCGAACGGATCATTCGTGGCCGGTTGTTTCTCCGCCTTTCCGTAAAATGTGCTGTTCGAGCCTGCCGAGGAACTTAGGTGGTGCTGCTCCGTCCCGTGGAACCAATCTGGCAAGGGGGGCTCTGCAACCCACGGATGTTTTGGCCCGACATGATTCGCGACGAAATCAAAAAAAATCTTCAGGCCTTGTTTGTGCGCTTCCGCCACCAGATCCTGATAATCCTGAATCGTTCCTAGATGCGGATCGACTGCGTACAAATCCACCGCGCCATAGCCGTGGTAATCCTGAGCCGCGCCATTTTTCACAATAGGTGTGAGCCAAAGCGCTGTCACGCCGAGATCTTTGAAGTAGGGAAGATGTTCGCGAATGCCGCGCAAATCGCCGCCATGGTACGCGCGAGGATTCGAACGGTCGTGAGCGCCGCTCGCTCCAGCCGGCTCATCGTTCGAGGGATCGCCGTTGGCAAACCGGTCGGGCATGATCAGATAAATTACGTCCTCGTGCGCGAGTCCCTGAAACCTCCGCAACTTGCTCGCTCGCGCGGCTAGGGGAAGCTCAAAGGAAGTCGTACCCGTCGGCGTCATGATGCGGCACACGGCGGTCCCCGACCTGATGCTAGGCCCGAACTTCAGCCAGACAAACAGGTAATCGCCCGCGCTGCTTGATTCGGTACGCTCGACGACGATGCTCTGCAAATTGCAGGAAACCTGCTTGGCTTCGAGATTGTGGCCGGAAAGCAGCAACATCACATATGGGGTCAGATTGATCCACCACGAGGGCGGCTCGATTTTTGTAACCACTGGCGCGTTGGCATCCGGCTTCTGCGACGGCTGCGTTTGGCCGTACAAAGACGCGGCGCAAACGGCAAAAACTAGACTGGTTCGCGTAAACACCCTGGAGCCTCTGAGGATCGATGGCCACAATAAAAATTCAGAAGTCTTCACAAGAAAAGCATAAGGAAAATACGGGAAGGACGCCAGTTCTCTCCGGTCCGGAGGCCCGAAAATGCCGAATTACTTCTCGAACGTGAGTACGCCGAAAGCTTCCGGGACATGGAAATTTGGTACCGGCGTTCCCGTTGGCCGCCATGCAGAGTAAAAGCGCGGCTCAGAAGCTCCCTCGATACGAAAAAAATTCGCCCGCCACGCTTTCGCGGGATCGAAGCGCGCGGTCAAACTCGTCATCGGCAAGATCATTTCCGCGGTCCACATCTTCTTTTCCTCGTCGAGTCGAACGCGGCGTTTTAAGCCGCTCTTTAGATCGTGCTTTTCTCCCGGCGCGATGTCCAAATCGATCCAGAGACCGTTTGGGCTCACCTCAAATTCCTTGTAGTGTCGCTGGTCCGATCCGGCGGGCTGCAGAAAAACTTCCGCGACGTCGCGGTCCCAGAGATGGTTCCTCCGCCCGTTCGGTTCGGCATCGGTGAAAACCGTTACGCTACGAAAACGCACCAGAAAGCGGACGTACAGCGCATCAAAGCTCCAAAGCAGCCACACACGTGTTTCGCGCTGAGGATCGGCGTTCTTGCTCTGCCAATCGTGATCGAACTGTATCCACGAAGCATTCTCCCAGTTTTCTTCCCGAGGGAATCCTTCCCCATCGGTTCCGCCAACGAATCGCGTGGCGATCACCGTTTGGGTTCCCTGTGCGGACGATCTTTTTCCAGCAATCAAGCGGTGCACCCCGCGTGAATCGAAGACTTGCTGACCCAGCATACCCGCAAACGGAAGGGGAACACTCCAGAAACCGCTCAGTGTGCAGAGAATGGCACACGTCAACACGGCAGTCCCGAATGTAGCGGCGCCGAGGGGCAAACCGTTTGCGCACGCGCTCATTCCGTCGTCCAAGGCCATAAAGCTCTGCCGTGCTAGCATCGAATCTACTCCGTTCCAGCTGCGCGAAGACACATACCAGCGGCAATATCCCGGGAGGGCATGGCATGATCGAGCCGGTTGAAGAGCAGGAATATTCGTCACGAGCCCCCGCGCGCGCTCCAGAGCAGTTCGAATATATCAGGATGCGCATCGAAGGCAGCGTCGCTCGCATGACGCTGAACCGCCCGGAACACAATCTCCTCAACGAAGCGTTTCTGCGCGAACTGGCCGAGGCCATCCTGCTTGCCGGCGAGACTCGCGAGGTAAAACTCGTCGTTCTCGACTCCGCGTGCAAAGTATTTTGCGGCGGTATCGACATCGGTGAGTATACCTCTGAGCGCGTTTTTCAAATGCTCGACGCGTTTCACGCCGCTTTCTCCGGCATGCTCGAAGTCGGCAAGCCCGTGATTTGCGTGGTCAATGGCCCCGCCATCGGTGGCGGCGCGGAACTTGCCGCGTTTGGCGACCTCGTAATCGCTTCGCCGAAGGCCCGTTTCGCGCAACCTGAAATCTCCATCGGGGTTTTCCCGCCGCTGGCCTCAACCATTCTGCCTTTCCTGGTCGGTCCCAAACGCGCGCTTGAGATTATCCTCACCGGAGAAGCCATCACGGGGGAACGCGCGCTCGAGCTAGGATTGATCAACCGCCTCGTGCCCGAAGGCAAGCTCGAACAGACCGTGAATGACCTGATCGAACGCATCACCGCCCACTCTGGCCCTGTCCTGACCATGGCCAAGAAGGCGATTCTCGGCGGCATGGGCCTTTCGCTGCGCGATGGCTTGAAAAACTCCATGAACATTTTCCTCAACGAACTTTACAAGCTCGAAGATTCCCAAGAAGGCCTCCGCGCCCTGGTCGAAAAACGCAAACCAAATTGGAAGAACCGCTGATCTCGAGCGCTATCGTCGGCGCGCTGTTGTGCCGCGCATTGACACTCCCAGACCCTCGGCATACACTGAGTTTTCAATTTTCAGGCAAGGGAAGTGGGGAAGGCCGTGAGAATCGGCCGCGGTCCCGCCACTGTAATCGGCTGAATCAGCCGTAAGCCAGGCTACCCTCCCGCGCCTCGGCGGCAGCGCTTTTCGCGAGAAGAAGCGAGGCTAACGAAGCCCCAAGGTGTCTCGCGGGGCTTTTTTGTTGTGTAAGGATTTTTTTCACGCGGAGATTTGTGCCGACACGGAAAGTAGCACGGAAAAATAGTGTAGCGGGAAGCGCGATCGGTGCGCTGCTGCTCTGCGCCGCCTCGTGGTGTTCCGCAACGCAAGCGCAGACGCAAACGCCCGCCTCGGGCGCGGCCGCGGCGGCGACGCCTCTCTACAAAGAGTTTGTCGACGAGACCGGCCGCACCGTTCGTGTACCCCAACCGGTGCAGCGCATCATCTCACTGGCGCCAAGCCTCACAGAAACCGTCTACGCCCTCGGATTGCAGGATCGCCTCGTGGGTGATACAGACTATTGCGACTTTCCTCCCGACGCGCAAAAAAAGACCAAAGTCGGCGGCGCGATCAATCCAAGTCTGGAAGAAATCGCCGCTCTTCGCCCCGATCTCGTTCTCGTTATAAAGAGTTTGAACCGTCCCGAAACCGTTCATTCACTCGATAGTCTGGGCATCCCTTCCTACGCCACGGATCCACACACCGTGAACGAAATCATTTCTTCCACCAGGCGCCTCGCCGACGTGCTCGGCGTACCGGAGGCTGGCGCATCTGTCGGCGCCGATCTTGAACACCATCTAGCGGAGCTTCACCAGCGCCTCAGCGGAGTCTCGCCAAGCCGGGTACTCTTCATCGTTTGGTCCGATCCGTTGATTTCCGTTGGCAAGGGCACTTTCATCGCGGATGCTCTAAAACTCGCTGGCGCAACTTCCATTGTCGACGCCGCGCAAGACTGGCCGCAAATGAGCCTCGAAGAAGTGGTCCGCCTGCAACCGGACTTTCTCGTTTTCGCGGACTCCCATTCCGATAATGGACGGACTCAGTTCGATCTGCTGGCCGAGCGTCCCGGCTGGCGTGGTCTTGAGGCCGTCCGCAACCGCCGCTTTGCCGTGATCAGCGATGCCGTAAACAGGCCAGCTCCGCGAATCGTCACCGCCATCGAAGACCTCGCACGGCAGTTGCATCCCGACGCCTTCGCGGCGCATCCCGACGAGGAAAAAGAAAAGAAAACTCCGCCTCCAACTCAACAACACGGACAACAATTCTCGATTCACATAGCGGATTCGCCCGTCGTCGACATCGTCTCCTTGGAGGCTTGCGCTTGCGCCCTCTGACACTCGGCCGCTTGCTCGGCTACTGCGCGATTCTCGCCGCCATATTGTTTGTCGTCGTAGTGATCGCGCTTAAACTCGGCGCCGTCCCAGTTTCCCTCTACGGCCTGGGCCGCGATCTGCTCCGCGTGCTCTTTCGCCAGACCAGTCAGCTCTCCAGCGAATATCAGCTCATCATTTTCGACATTCGCCTTCCGCGCATCCTTCTGGGAATTTTCGTCGGCGCATCGCTGGCTGTCGCGGGTGCCAGCTTTCAGGCATTGCTGCGCAATCCTCTTGCCGACCCCTACGTTCTCGGCGTCGCGAGTGGCGCCGCGGTCGGTGCGATCATCGCGCTGATCGTCGAACCGCATCTGGCTCTCGCACCCGCTGTTGCCGCGCTCCTGACTCCCGTCGGCGCTTTTCTCGGCGCAGGTCTCACCGTCACCGCCGTCTACTTTCTCGGCCTCCGCGAAGGGCAAATCGACAGCAGTACGCTCCTACTGGCCGGCATCATTTCCGCGTCCTTTCTTCAAGCCATCATTATGTTCTTTATGTCCACCCTCACCGGCGGCAATTACCGCGGCATAGCCTTCTGGATGATGGGTGAACTTCAGACTCCTCCGCCGCATAGCGTCAGTCTCACTCTGCGCGTTGGTTTCTTTCTGGCCGCGGGAATCATCTACACCACCGCGTCAGACCTGAATCTGCTGCTCGCCGGCGAAAAAGAAGCGATGCATCTCGGGGTGGACGTGCGCCGCGTGCGTTTGGTCGTCTATATCGCTGCATCGCTATTGACCGGCTTGGCGGTTTCCGTCAGCGGCGCGATTGGCTATGTCGGCCTGCTGGTTCCTCACGTCATGCGCCTCATTTTCGGTTCCGATCATCGCGTCCTTTTGCCGACAACTGCGTTCGGCGGCGCTATCGCTGTCGTCGTCGCCGACACTCTCGCGCGCACCGTGGTCTCCCCAGCGGAACTTCCCGTCGGCGCCATGACCGCCATCGCAGGCGCGCCGCTTTTTCTTTACCTGATGCGCAGGAGGCTCGCGTGACCGGCTCCTCCCGCTCTTCCGCGTCCAGTGCTCTCCGCCCTGTTGGAGACGCCGCAAATTTCAGCTCTAACGTTCGCCTAAGCGTCGAGCAGGTTAGCTATGCTTACTCTGCGAATCCAAACCAAGCGCCTCTCTTCACATTGGAAGCCACGAGCTTCCACGCACACCCCGGCGAAATCGTTGCGATTGTCGGGCCCAACGCATGCGGCAAATCCACTCTTTTGAATCTGATCGCTGGAGCCATCGAGCCTCTCTCCGGTCGCGTTCTGCTGAACGGTTTCGTCACCCACACGCTGCCTCACCGTGTTCGCGGCCAGCGCATCGCCATGGTCCAACAGGAAAGCGCGCTACTTTTCCCATCGCGCGCATGGGAATTCGTTCTCCAGGGCCGGCATCCGTACGGCCGCACGTTGCGCTTCGAGACGGAAGAAGACGTCCTCATCGCTCGCAACGCACTCGCACAAGTCGGCGCCGAACATCTCAGCGACCGCTTCATGGATCAGATCTCGGGCGGCGAGAAACAACGCGTCATCCTGGCTCGCGCTCTGGCGCAGCAGCCGCTGCTTCTCCTTTTGGATGAGCCCACCCTTCATCTTGATATTGGCGCGCAAGTCGATCTGCTGGAGACTCTGCGTCGGCTGGCATCGGCCAACCGTTACACGGTTGTTGTCGTCACTCACGAGCTAAATCTCGCGGGTCAATACGCCGACCAGGTTGCTCTTTTTCAGAAGGGCAAATGTCTTCGCGTTGGCACGCCTGCGGCCGTTTTTCAGCGGGAATTGCTCGAACAGGTTTTTCAGACGCCTCTTACCGTGGAGCTCGGCTCGTCGGGCCGCCCGCGCGTGAACATGCCGTCGGAAAAGTAAGTTGTGGTTTCTTTGTTCACCTAATCGCTGCGGCGTAAGCCGCGGCACTTGAGTCACCCACAGCGGGCCACTGCGACCCCCACAACCATCGCGGACTTCGTGCACGGGAAGACGGTGCGTCAGCTCCAGCAAACGCTGGGGTCATACGCGAAACAAGCCGTCGCCGCCGCGCGACTGTAAGGCGGAAAAAGTACTGCCGCGGCCACTGCGGCGCATCGCTCGCTCCACACGTTCCTCTCTCGAGGTTCGCGGTGGAAATAACGGGCAGCGCTACGGGAAGGCCTCTGCACCAGCCCCCTTTCATCAACGCAAGACGGGTCGGAACTGCCGCCAAGCCAGGAGACCGGCGAAGTCTGCAAGCCCGAGCGATTTTTTCCAGCGCCCAGGCCAACCTTCAACTCCCGCGCGAGAGGGAGCGGAGGAAACCATGAAAACACATGCTCTCCGAAGTGCAGTCTTATCCCTGCTTTTCTTTGCTGTCAGTATTTCCATGCAAGCGCGAAACAATTCTTCGGATGACGCCCACCTTCTTGGCACGCTTCTGGATTCCAGTGGTGCCGGTGTCGCCGAAGTTCAAATCACGGCCCGTCTTGAGAACGACACCACCGCGCAACTCTGGAAAGCAACTTCTTCAACCGATGGCGCTTACAGCCTCGCCGTCCCTCCAGGCCGCTACCACATCTGGTTCCAGCGCCCGCCTTTTGTTGCACGCGATTTCATTTTAGATCTCGCGGCAAATCAGCAGCGCACGCTCGATTTAAAGCTTGAACTCGAACGCCTCTCCTCCAGCGTCGTGGTCACTGCCGAGGCCGAACCGATTCTCGCGGACCAAACCACAGCTCCCGTGTCCATCATTACCAAAGAAGAGATCGACAACCGCCAATCGGTTGGAGTCGCCGATATTCTCACCTTCCAGACCGGGGTCGCCATCGGCCGCACCGGCCCGGAAGGCGGCACCGCTTCCGTCTTTCTCAACGGCGGCAACTCCAATTTCACCAAAGTCCTCATCGACGGCGCGCCCATCAATCCTCCCGGCGCAGCGGTCGATTTTTCCAGCCTGACGCTCGACAACATCGACAAAGTCGAAATCGTGCGCGGCGCCGAAAGCGCCATCTACGGCACCGACGCCGTCTCCGGCGTCATTCAACTCTTCACGCATCGCGGCGAAACGCGCGTCCCGGAGTTCAGCGTCTACAG
>DASXMM010000089.1:0-20423 GCA_036495665.1 Candidatus Acidiferrum sp.
CGGCACTTACGGAAACGTACGATGTTACGGCCGTGAGTTTTGCGGCTTATCCGTCGTTGCGTGATAAGTACGTGCTGCTTGATTGCGGGGCCAGCTTTGGAGAGAATTACGGGCCGATTGTGGTTTCGTCTAAATCCATGACAAAAAAGGATTTAGCAGGAAAACGGATTGGCGTTCCGGGGCTTAAGACCACCGCTTATCTCACTTTGAAGCTCTTTGAACCGAACTTTGAACCGGTCGTTATGGCGTTTGACAAGATCCTGGATGCGGTGAAGAACGAAGTCGTGGAGGCTGGTCTCTTGATTCACGAAGGGCAGCTTTTGTTCCCACAGCTTGGGATGCATCGCGTGGTTGACCTGGGCGTCTGGTGGCACGAGCAGACCGGTCTGCCACTACCCCTTGGCGGGAATGCTGTTCGGCGAGCGCTTGGTCCTGCTCTTGGCCTGCAAATCGCTAAAACGATTCGAGATAGCGTTGAATACGGCCTTGAGCACCGTGAGGAAGCGTTGAATTACGCGATGCAGTTTGCGCGCGACATGGAAACCGAGATTGCGGACAAGTTTGTGGGGATGTATGTGAACCGCTGGACGCTCGGGTACGGCGATCGCGGGAAGCAAGCGGTCCGGACGCTTATCGAGCGAGGCACGGCGGCCGGGCTGCTACCGGGTCCGCCGGACATCGAGTTTCTGAGCCAAGCCTAACGAAGCACACGCTTTAAAATAATTCCAGATTCTGCCTAAAGTTTTGCAGCTTGCCGCCGATACGCTCCATGTTAAGTTCCGGACGTCGGAAGGCAGTTCGCTGCAGAGCATTCACTTCCCTTCCCAGTGGCCGTTTCTGGCGTCCGGCTGGGAACAGTTCGTTTGGGAGGTGGAGCGTGTCCGCAATCGGCCTCGTTAATCTCGCGCAAGCTCTTTCGAATCAGAGCACTGCACAGGGTCCAGATACGCAAACGGTCAAGAAGACGGCCGGAGCGCCGGGGAGTCCGGCGACACAAGGCTTAGTCGAAGACCGGTTCACGCCGTCGGCCCAGAATAGCCGGTCGCCACAGGTCGTCGCGCAGGCGGTCGGTCTTTTCAGTGTGACGCAATCGGCCCTTTTCTCGCCCGCCGCAAACGTGCTGCTTCAGGAGACTACGCCTGCAGGCGCGAACTTGGCGGCCGCGCCAGTTCCGGCCGCTACTCCTAACCCGCCGGCAACGGCTGTGGCGGTCGCAACCACGACGGTCGCGGGTGCGACGCCGGCTGCAGTGGTCACCGCTCCGCAGGTACAAACGCCGGCGGTAGCTGCCGCTGGGACAAACGGCACAGCAGCTACGCTCAACGCAGCACCTGCGAGAGCAGTGGCAGCGCCTGCAGCTGCGGTAGCGGCCCCGGTTCCCGCGGCTCAAGCTGCCACGCCCGCCGCTGGACCTGCCGCGAACACCACGACTTCCGGCACTACCGCGACGACTCTGGCAGGCGCTCAGGCGCAATTGCAGGCGTTGAATCTGGCGCTCGCCGCGCTCGGCCTGAACACACAGGACATCAATCAACTGGACCAGATCGCCAGCATCATCAACGATTACAATCCTTCGCTGTTCACCGCACAGGCCTACCAACTGGAAGCTCTCGCTCAGCAGGCTCCTGCGCAAGCCCCGGCCACGACCAATGCAAATGCGCAACCCGCCGCCAACACCACGACCATAACAGGCGGCAATGCGGCCGCGGCCAAAGCGGCGGCGGCCGGCGGCACTCCAGCAAAGAGTTGAGGAATCGCGGGTTAGTGAGCCTGGGGCGGCTGTGGCTTAAACCACAGATCCTGATAATCAAAGCTAAAATCGGCCAAAGGAGAGACGGCGGCCATTGTGAAATGGTCGATGCTGCCGTCGGGATTCAGCGTGAACGTGACGAAGGCGTCTTCGATGGTGCGGTCGCGCCAGTGTGCTTTGAAGGTATCGAATTGCCAGTGCTGCAAATCGGCGACGGCGTGAGGCGTGTGCTCCATGCGGAAAACGAGGCCGGAGACTTCCGGCTTGATGGAAACCGGACCGTACCAGGCGTCGTCGTAGATTCCGGCGTATTTTTCCATCGGTAGCGATGGCTTGGTGTTCGCGGCGCGGCCCTTGTCGCTCGCTGCCATCACCTGCTTGGCAAATTTTTCTTGCTCGTCGCGTGCTTGCTGGAAGGCATTGGTCCAGTCCGTCGGCGGAACACCAAAATAGGAATCCAGCACGTGATACAAGATCGACTCGAAAGCGGCGCCCGATTCCGCGTTCGTGAGAATGACGATACCGAGATTTTCTTCCGGAACGAGCATCACGCGAGTGACAATTCCGGCAAGACCTCCCGAGTGTCCGACGAGCTTACGCCCGTGATAATCCTGGACGCCCCAACCAAGCGCGTACGCGGCGAACTTAGGACGCAAAGCGGAGACCGGTGTATCTCCCCAACCGATAGGCAGGATGGTTTGCGCGGTCCACATCTCGCGGGACTGCTCTTCGCTGAAAAGGCGGTCCTCGCGTCCGGGAAATTTTCCGCGGCTGAGCTGCAGGAGAATCCACTTAGACATTTCCGCAACCGATGAATTGATCGCACCTGCTGGCGCGGCATTGTCAATGTCCTGAAAAGGAATGCTTTGCAATGTTCCGTCAACCTTGGAATGCGGTGAGGCGTAATTGTCGCCCGGTTTGAAATCCCGCGTGCTGAGTGTCGAAGTCTTCATTCCCAAGGGCTGAAGAATTTTCTCGCGAATGTAGTCGTCCCACGGTTTGCCTGTGACCGCGGGAACGATTTGCCCCGCCGCGATATACATCAGGTTGTCGTAGGCAAAGCGGCTGCGGAAGCTTGACGCGGGCTTCATGAAGCGGAGCCGATAAATGATGTCGTCGCGGGTAAACGTGGTGTGCGGCCAGAAAAGGAGGTCGCCTTCGCCGAGGCCCATACCGCTGCGATGGGTAAGAAGGTCGCGGATGGTTATCTCGTGCGAGACGTACGGGTCGTACATTTGAAAACCCTTCAGGCGTTCGTAGACTTTGTCGTCCCAGGAAATTTTTCCTGCATCGACGAGCGACGCCAGCGCCGCGGACGTGAAAGCTTTCGTGTTCGAACCAATGCCAAAGAGGGTGTTCTCATCGACCGGCGTGGATTCGCCCAGCTTTCGCACGCCGTAGCCTCTCGCGAGCACGACTTTGCCGTCTTTCACGATGGCGATGGAAATTCCGGGCACATCAAACGTTTTCATATCGCGCGCAACGTAGGCGTCGAGGTCCGCGGGCGGACCGCTCTGCGCGAACAGTGCCGACCCAAAAAAGAAAATCAACACTGCAAAAAACAGCAAACCCGCTCGCGGTTTCTTCATTTCCGTTCTTGTCGGTCCCTTCGGTTTAGTCGAACAGGATTAGACGCCAGCTTCAGCAGCGTCTTTTGCAGCGCGCGGTTTTGATGGTGCGCTAAAAGCGAAGGCAGGTCAATCCAGTTGCAAAAAAGCCGCTCATTACGAAGTTATTACGATTTTTTCCGCGAGCGTGTCCTTCTTCCAGGTAACGGATCGCCCCGGCAGTCTCGCTCAACGGGTAACGCCTGTCGATAACCGGCGTCACGTTGGGAACGGGCTCTTCGACCTCCATGATCTGTATAACATCCGGAGGTACGTACCTGGTGTACACGGCGGCTTTCATGCTGCGCCCGCCTGCTGCTTCCATCGTTGATCGTTAACGCCCTTCACGAGAAGCCACAGCATTACGGATTCTTGTCCGAGAACGCCAGCGGCCAGATTGTAGGGGGACAGATGGCCCGCGAACTGTGGTGAGAGGTAGGTCAACCAACCCAAACCGGCGAAGGCCATCAGCGCACCCAGAATTCGAGGCAGAAAGGTCGACCTGAAAACGAGATAGCCGATCAAAAAGCAATAGAATCCGTTTAATACCACCGGGGTGTCGACGCCCCGAGGATTCCATCGAAGAGCCCCACAGGTGAGTCCCACGAGGTTGAAGGACGCCGCGAGCAGAGCGAGGACTCTGTTCACCGGCTTGAAGATGTAATAGAGGAGCACGGTCAACGCGACCATCGCCGAGAGCGCGATGAGATCTCCGAGGAGTTCCAACCTGCGAACGATAAACTCACCGAATGCTGCCGCCAGTAAGCTGAGTAATGAAAGGGCACCTGCAATCCTGACCTTCAGGCTCGGCGACGCTTCTGCAATCCGTTTCGTCATTACAGCCGCGCTCATCCTTTCGACCCTTGCAGTTGGCAATAGAGTGTGACCTCTAGTGGGCCGTCGGAGTTGTAGAGCGGCGCGAGGTAGATTCCGTGGCTTGCGGCGATGGTGGCGATTTCTTCGACGCTCTCCGGCGTGATGAAGCCTCGTCCTTGCGAGAAGGGTTCGAAGCGGCGATCGAGAGCGAGGGCCATGCCTTCGAGCAGGCATCCGTGGACTACATCGGGGAAGGGATGGCGATTCAGAACTCCGCGAAAGTCTGGGGTGAATTTCATGCCGCCGGTAATTTGGCCGAGACCGCCGAAGAAGATTCTCGCGCCGGGCATGTCGGCGTTTGGGGAGAGGTTCTTCGGGTAGCCAGCATCGCAGATGATGGCATCGGGCGAGATACGACCCAAGAAAAGAGAAGGAGATGCGAGGCTCGCCGCGCAGATTACGACGTCGGCTTCGGTCGAGAATTGCTGGAGGCCTGTCGCAATCTCGACCGCAACTCCATCGGCTTGCAACTCGACGGCGAGTTTGCGTAGCCGCTCGACGTTGCGCGCGGTGAGGAGCACGCGCCGCACATAAGGGGCCAAGCAACGGGCGCAGCCGGAGCCTACGTCGCCCGTTGCACCGACGATGAGGAGCGTTGATCTTTGGAGGTCGCGGCCTTCGAGGTCGCACATCTTCTGGATGCCTTGAACGATGAAAGCGACCGTCAAGGTATTGCCTGTGGTGAAAGCCGTGTCATGTTTTTCGGGAAGCTGATCGAAGTTGCCTTCGATCAGGATGGAACTGAAGCCGCCGAGGCTGACGATCTTCGCTCCTGCCTTGATCGCGCAGGCAGCCGCCCCGCGAACACGCGCGAGGTTGTCGCGCGTATGGGCGGCATCGAGACGATCGGGAGGAATGAACGAGTCAATGTAAAGGCCGCGGGCGTGCGTGCCGAGCGTTGATGCGACTTCGACTTTACAGACGGTCCTGGGCGGAATCCAGGGAAGGATATCCTTGATCTCGTCATCGGGAATCGGCGTGCACTCGGGTCCGCGGAGGACTGCGAGAACGTCGGCAGCGGCGCGCCAACTTTCCTGATGGCCGATGAGTGCGAAGTCGAGCTCGTTTGTGCGCGTGCGACTAGGCGCACTGGCTAAACTGGCAACTGAGTGACCCATGTGAGTGTTACCTCCCCGGGCAGACCAAGCGCGTCCAGAGTTTTCAGATAATGTTGCAGCGAGGCACCGCGCAGCTCGGCGGGAGTCAGGCCGACCACCGGCAACGCCGGCTTTACGCAGGTGTCGTGGCAGACTTCGCACTGTCCGTGCTTGCATTCCTTGGCGAGCATCTCCGCGAGAGTGGTCATCACGTCGAGATGAAGGCGATGGACCTTGTCATCGAAACGCTGCGCGTCTTTGGCTCGCTCCGCCTTAAGAATCGCCATCGCGTGGCCGATGTGCTCCTCTTCTTCGGCGGCGATGGCGGCAAAGGTTCTTCCGAGGCTGCCTGGCGCCACTTTGCCGACGCGTGCATAGCTCGCGACGGCGAAGGATTCGAGCATGATCTCCTGGACGATGAGGCAGCCGATGAAGTCGCGCTCGGCAATGCAGCCCATAAATGCTTCGCGGAGGCGCTTCCAGTATTTTGCGTCGACGTTGTTGGCCACGTTCACTCCAATTTTGCGGCCTTCGGCAGCGAACGCAGCAGCATGACCCTTTTCACCTTCGGCGTGCTCGAGAGCGTCGGCGACTTCGTCGGGACGGTCGCATATCTCCGATAAGGCGGTGTAGTTCAGGACAGCGACAAGTTCGCCGGTCATCGCTTGCGCCAAAACGTCTTGCCAGATCGGAGCAGTGAGCGGGAGCGCGGCACTTTCTTGCGGAAGTGAACAACTCAGATTAATGACGGGTTCCATGTGTCCTCCTAACAATCGAATTAAACAGCCAAAATCGAGCCTGCAACCGAATCAGATCGGTTCGCGATAGCGGCGCATCCGCACCGCTGCCGCGAGAAATGCCGCCGCGAAGATCAGCCCGGTCCAGAGACCGGGGCTGATCAAGAATTTGCCCGGAGTGAATTGCGTCAATGGAATGAAATGCGGATCAACCGAAGTGCCATCCGGCATTTTGAGGGCGAAGGCAGCGGCAGCGAATCCATACAAGCGGTATCCCAGCAAGTGGCCGAAATGGGTGGTGTGGAACGCAATCCACTCAAAGATGCTGATCGCGGCCGGTGGTAACACGACCCACAGAAAAGTTGAACGGCGCGCCCACCCGGAGACCAGCAGCAGCCAGCCGTAGAGCGGCGCATGCCAGAGCGCGAGCACGGTCAGGCTGTAGAGCAGCCACACTTCCATCTGAAAGAAAGGCAGCTGGGCCCACATTGCCGCCACATCCGCACCGCTCAAAAGGAGGACTGCGCAACTTAGCAGCAGCATGATCAAATGGAGAGCAACCGTGAGTACGAAGATAAGCAGCGGCAAAACCACGAGTGGAATGCTGGCCTTCGTGAGCACCGTCGTAAGATCGGAAACCGGCAACGACTTCCAGAATAGGATGCTGCGATCGCGGCGTTCGCCGTAGAGCGCGTCGAGGCAGTAGAAAAAGCCTACGAGGAAGCCGCTAACGACGAGCAGCCAGGTAGCATGGCCGTACGGCATGACCAGGTCGACGAGGGGCTTCGCAGGGTGGTGCGCCGACATGTTGCGCATGCTGTGCGGCAGCCACACCAGGCTGATCAGAAAACCGAGCAGCACGACTCCCGCGACTGCCAGCGGCGCGATATAGATCGAACGGCTCTCCCACAATTCGCGCCGCACCGACCAGTAGATTGGACGGGTCGCCGACATTGCCGACGGCGCCATGGCCTGCGAGTCAGGGAGAGACCCTTGAGGCGCGTTCGAATCCGGATTCATCGGCCGGCTCCTTGCGCTGCGGTGCCATTTCCCGCCGGACTGCCCATCACGGCGACGAAGACGTCGGCGATGCTGGGCGTGCGCACTTCGCCGAGCGAGGCGAGTTGCTGACGATCGGCATGATCGAAGAGCAGAATGCTGCGGCCGAACACCTGTCGCTCGTGAATCGGCTTGAACGCGCGCGCCGCCGCGAGATTCTCAGGATTCACCAGGACTTCCAGATAGCGCGACGCGAATTCTTCCATGCTGCAATCGAGGACGATGCGGCCGCGGTTGATGAACATGAGATCGGTGAGCACGTCCTGGATTTCTTCCACTTGGTGCGTGGTCACGACGATAGTGCGGCTGCGGTCGAAGTAATCGTTCAGCAGGGAGTCGTAAAATTGCTTGCGATAGAGGATGTCCAGGCCGAGTGTCGGCTCGTCGAGAACCAGCAGCCTCGCGTCAATGGCCATCACCAGAGCGAGGTGCAGCTGGGCCACCATGCCCTTCGACAACTCCCTGACTTTGCTGCTGCGCTTGATGGTGGTCTTGGCAAGAAAGCCTTCCGCCTTGGCGCGATCGAACCGCGGATGTACGCCGGCGACGTAGTCCAGCGCCTGCGAAACGCGTATCCAGCGCGGCAGCACCGCGACATCGGCAATGAAGCAGACGTCGCGCATGAGTTGGTCGCGCGCTGTCCAGGGATCGCGGCCGAGCACCTTCAGTTCTCCCTGATATTGCGTCAGGCCGAGAATTGCGTTGAGCGCAGTGCTCTTGCCCGCCCCGTTGGGACCGATCAGGCCGAGTATGCGGCCCTCTTCGACGCGCAAGTCGACGCCATCTACCGCAACGGTTGTGCCGAACGTTTTACGCAGGCCGCGTGCTTCAATGACCGTCATGGCTTAGGCTCCTTTCCCTCATCGTTTGGAAGCGGGTTCGACCGCGGGTCGGACGACGGCCCGTTGGCAGCAGCGAGGAGCTCTTCCGGAGTAAGGCCAAGCCGCTGAATCGTTGCGGAAACCCTGGGCCACTCTTCCACCAGAAACCTCTGGCGTTCGCCCCGCAGCAGCAGTTCGCGTGCGCCCTCATTGATGAACATGCCGCGACCTCGTTTGCTTTCGACGAGTTGCTCGTCGACCAACTGTTGGTAGCCCTTTAGGACCGTAAGCGGATTGACCCGATACTCGGCCGCGACTGTGCGCACAGAGGGCAACGGATCGCCCTCGTTGAGCACGCCGTCGAGGATCATCGCGACGACACGATCGCGAAGCTGACGGTAAATCGGCTGATTGTCGTTCCACTCACGATCCATCCTGTATTCCAAAATAGTCCTTGCGAGAGATGTGGTCAGCAGCGATTCATGTGGGAACGCTGCACTAGTGTTATAGTCAACTACAACACTAATGCAAATGCAAGCTTCATTTTCCTACTGAGACTGGTTCCGGTTAAGTTGTTTAACTTCAATGAAATAGGAGAGAGCCGCAAACGCCACGTGCCACCTCCCAAACCAATTGGGGAACATGCCGCCGATGAACCTCGTCTCACTTCTGTCGCGAGAAAAAACGCATTTCTCGTCGTCGGCGTTTCAGAGTTTTCGGGCGGCTGAAGACGCCTTTAGCCACGGCGTCTTGACGCTTTTCCTCTAATCCCTTAGTGTCTTTTTGCTTGCGATGGAGTCTCTGATGAAAAGATCAATGTGTGCCCTGTTTTCCGCGTGCCTCGTTTCGGGAACGCTCGTGCTCGTTGTCCCTATTGCGCGCGGACAGGCGGCTGCGGAATATCGCGACCACACGCAGGCGCCGGCGACTTGGCCACAACAAGCGGTACGCGGCGAGCATGGCATGGTGGCGACCGATGAGGAACTCGGCTCGCAAGCCGGTGTAGAAATTCTGAAGCGCGGCGGAAACGCGGTCGACGGCGCCGTAGCGGTGGCGTTCGCTCTGGCCGTCGTCGAGCCTGCCGCGGGCAATATTGGCGGCGGCGGATTCATGCTTGTCCGCCTCGCCGATGGACGCACCACCTTTTTCGATTACCGCGAAGTGGCCCCCGGCAAAGCTTCGCGCGACATGTATATCAAACCCGATGGCACGCTGGACAAACAGCTTTCCGTCATCGGCTACAAGTCGGTCGCCGTGCCTGGCACCGTCGCAGGCCTCGAACTTGCCCTTAAAACGTACGGCAAGCTGAAACTCGCGGATGTTTTGGCGCCGGCCATTCGTCTTGCGGAAGACGGCTTTCCCGTCAGCGGGAAGCTCGCGCGCCAGTTGGCCGGGGAACGCGCAGAGTTGCAACAGTTTACGATCAGCCGCCGCATCTTCTTAAACGACGGGAAAATGTTTCAGCCTGGCGACACGTTCAAACAGCCCGAGTTGGCAGCAACATTGAAGCGCATCGCGAAAAACGGCGCCGCCGAGTTTTACAAGGGCGAAACGGCGCAGATGATAGTTGACGATATGAAGCGGCTCGGCGGCCTCATCACTCTCGAAGATCTCGCACAATATCAGCCCAAAGTTCGCCAGGCGTTGCACGCGAACTACGAACTCGATGGTCACAAATGGGACGTTATTACTTCTCCTCCTCCCAGTTCCGGAGGCGTCGCGATCATTGAGGGCATGAATATGTTGCATGATGTCCCGCTCAAAGGCTGGGACGACGCGCAGAGCGTGCACATGGTCGTGGAAACGATGCGCCGAGTGTTTGCCGACCGCGCCGCGTACCTTGCCGATCCCGATTTCGCAAAGGTGCCGGTCGATGGCCTCACCAGCGATTGCTACGCGAAAGAACTCTTCGCGACTATCGATCCTGAGCGCGCGACATCCAGCAAAATGGTAAAGGCAGGCACGCCACACGTCTGTGGAGTTTCCGCTTCCAACGAGCCAGCCCCGCAAGAAATCAGCGGCAACGACGGCCCGAACACGACGCACTTTTCTGTGGTCGACGCAGCCGGCAACGCGGTAGCCAGCACTTACACACTCAACAACAGTTATGGCTCACACGTAACGTGCACCGCCGGTTTTCTCCTCAACGATGAAATGGACGACTTCACGACGCAACCGGGCGTCCCCAACGCGCTCTTCGGCCTTATCCAATCGGACGCCAACGCTATCGCCCCCGGCCACCGCCCGCTCAGCTCCATGGTCCCCACGATTCTAGCGCGCGACGGCAAACTCAGCTTCGTAACTGGTTCGCCGGGTGGCCCCACGATTATTTCTGCAACTCTCTTGAGCATCTTAAACTGGATGCGCCTGGGGATGGACGCGCAAGCGGCTATCAACACGCCGCGCTTTCATCACCAGTGGATGCCGGATGTGATCTTGATGGAAAAGGATTTTCCGGCGAGCCTCGAATCGGCGCTGAACGCGGAAGGCTATCAGACGAAGCGCCGCGGGCACATTGGCTTGGTGAACGCGATTGGGATCGATCCGAAAACGGGCGAACGTCTAGGCGCGGCAGACCCGCGGGACAACGGAGTTGCTGTCGGTTATTGAACGAGTTTTTGAACTGCTGCCGGGCTGTTGTTTTCGACGGCAGGTTTAGAGTGGGGCGTCCGGCTTTTCATCTCAAAACGCGGTGCACAGGACTATGCGAAGAATCCTCTCCACATACATGTTCGTGTCGCGCCGATTGACCGCCGAACTTCTGGGTCAAATCTCCGAGGCCGGATTCCAGGCCGTCGAAATCTTCGGCACGCGCGGCCATTTTGATTACACCACCAAGCAGGAAATCCAAACGATCGCCAGCGCCCTTTCGCAGCACAATCTGGCGCTTACGTCGCTCCACGCACCCACGAGCCGTGACCTTAGCGCGACCCGTGAAGGCGGCACTCCGCTATCTATCACCGAGGTCGAACGAGTGCGCCGCATCGAAGCGATGGACGAGTTGAAGCGTGTGATCGACGTCGCCGAAGACCTGCCTTTTCCCCGGCTGATCCTTCACATGGGCGGTTCCCGCGAAACCGCCGATCCTCGAAAGCGCGATGCGGCCTTCAGCTCGCTCGAACACCTCGTTCTGCACGCGCATCATCGCGGAGTCACCATCGCCGTCGAGAACACGACAAGCGAAATGGGCGATCCAGCCTACCTCCGAGCGTTCGTCGACGAGACCCGCCTCACCGGCCTGCGTTTCAACTTCGACATCGGCCACGCCCACCTCGCCGACGGTCCCGAAGCAGATCGCGTCGAAAAAGGATTTGCGCCGCTGCGTGAACTAGTCGTCTCCGCCCATATCCACGACAATCACGGAGAAAAGGACGAGCACCTCCCGCCCTACGAAGGCACAATCGACTGGGAGGCGGCCGTCAAAACCCTAAAGTCCGCGCCCGACCCCGATTTACCCCTCACCCTGGAACTAAAGGAACGCACCGGCCACGAGGCACCCAACACCGCCGACCAGCTCAAAGCCGCCTCCGAATCCCTAGACCGCTTCGAACGTGAGTGGAACTGAGGAACTGAGAACCCCCATTTGACCATTATTCTGACCATGGTCTATAATATGGTCAGGTGAGCCCAATGCAAGAAATTGCCATTTCCGAATTCAAAGCAAAGTGCCTCGCAATTCTCGAACGGGTCGAAAAGACAAAGGAGCCGATCCGCATCACTCGCCACGGCAAGCCTGTCGCTGAAGTGATTCCGGCGACGCCTGTTATGGATCGCTCCGCGTGGATCGGTTCCATGAAGGGTTCCATCAAAATTCTTGGTGACATAATTTCCCCCGTGATCGACCTGGATGAGATTGAGGCCTATCGGGATTGAAACTTCTTCTCGACACCCACATCTGGATTTGGCTTCTAGAGAGCCCGCATCGCCTTGGACGTCACACCGCTAAAGAGCTAGCTGACCCGGCAAACGAACTGTGGCTCTCAGCAGTCAGCACTTGGGAAGTTCTCACTTTGCACCGGAAGGGACGAATTCAGCTTCCGGGAGACCTTGCTGATTGGCTCCCCCTAGCGTTGGCTGGAATTCGACAGCGGGCTCCCCTCACTCATGAGATTGTGCTCGCTTCGTACCAACTTGACCTTCACCAGGATCCGGCTGACCGTTTTCTCGCTGCCACCGCACAAGTCCTCGACCTGACTCTTGTCACGGCAGACCAACGATTGCTGGGCCTCGGCGCCATCCGCACTTTGGCAAATCGCTAATCCGATTTCCTAAGGAATGCCGAATCTACGGTCTCTGGTAAACTGTCCGTTTGAATTTCCGTTTCCGAACTCAACTATGACCACCATCATCACCATCGACCAAGCAGGCAAGTACGACGGCCAAGAAGTGACCATCCGCGGCTGGCTCTACAACCTACGCGAATCCGGCAAATTGATGTTCCCCATTTTTCGCGACGGCACCGGCATCATCCAGGGCGTCTGCGCGCTCAAAGAAAACCCCGAAGCTTTCGAAGCCCTGAAAGGCCTCACCCAGGAATCGAGCGTCATCGTCACGGGAAAAATCCGCGCCGAGCAGCGCGCTCCCGGCGGCTTCGAAATGGGCGTCAGCAAAATCCAAATCGTTCAAAAAGTTCCGGATGCCACGCCCTTCCCCATCCAACTTAAAGAGCACGGCGTCGATTTTCTGCTCGATCAACGGCACCTCTGGATTCGCACGCCGCGCCAAGCCGCCATTCTCCGCATCCGAGCGGAAGCTATTCGCGCCGCTCGCGAATTCATGGACGGCCAGGGCTACACCATCGCCGATGCGCCCATGTTCACGCCCGCCGCGTGTGAAGGCACGTCGACGCTCTTTGAAGTGAATTACATCGACGACCAGAAAGCCTACCTGACCCAAAGTGGCCAACTCTACGCCGAAGCCATCGCCATGGCGCTCGGCAAGGTCTACACCTTCGGCCCTACCTTCCGCGCCGAAAAATCGAAGACGCGCCGCCACCTCACCGAATTCTGGATGCTCGAACCCGAAGCCGCCTACGTGGAGTTCGACGAAATCATGGGCCTCGCCGAAGGACTGGTTAGTGCCATCGTGCAAGGCGTCGTAAAAAACAAATCGCGCGAACTCGAAACTCTCAAGCGCGACATCACCAAACTGGAAAACATCAAGCCCCCGTTCCCGCGCATCTCTTACGAAGATGCCGTCCGCGTCCTGCAAGAGAAAGGCAACCCGGCAAAATTCGGCGACGACTTCGGCGGCGACGAAGAAACCATCATTTCCAGCTCCTTCGATCGCCCGGTTCTGATCCACCACTATCCAACGGCCATCAAAGCTTTTTACATGCAGCCCGACGCCGCCCGCCCCGAATTAGCCCTTGCGTTCGACATGATCGCCCCTGAGGGCTACGGCGAAATCATCGGCGGCAGCCAGCGTATCCACGACTACGACCTGCTCCTGAAGCGCCTCCACGAACACAACTTGCCCGAAGAATCCTTCCAGTGGTATCTCGACTTGCGCCGCTACGGCAGCGTCCCACACTCCGGCTTCGGCCTTGGCCTCGAGCGTACCGTAGCCTGGATTTGCGGCACCGAACACATCCGGGAAGTCATCCCCTTTCCCCGAATGATTTATCGCGTGTATCCTTAGTGCGGGGTAGGACAAAAAAGGTCGGCGCCGCAACGGCGTCTCCACCGGCCACTGGCATTAAGTAATTAGCGATCCGGCTTTGCGCTGTTTCCGCGCATTGAATCTCAGTGCGCCACTGTGCGCTCGCAGAACACGGATCACGGACACGAGAAAAACATGGCCCAAAAAGTTCGCATCATCGGCGTTCCCATGGACCTCGGCCAAAGCCGCCGCGGCGTGGACATGGGCCCCTCCGCGCTGCGCGGAGCCGGGTTGCAAGCGCGCATCAAGCAGCTCGGCGAAACCGTCGAAGACATCGGCAATCTCGAAGTCAAGCAACCCGAAGAAATGCAAGTCGGTGAAAAGCGCGCCAAATATCTTCAGGAAATCGCCGAAACCTGCAAAGATCTCGCCACGACAGTCGAAAAATCTCTAGGCGAAGGTTTTCTGCCGCTCGTTCTCGGCGGCGACCATTCCATCGCCGCAGGCGTAGCCGCCGGAGTCGCCTCGCACTATCGAAAAGAAAAAAAACAAATCGGCTACCTCTGGCTCGACGCCCACGGCGACATGAACACGCCCGACTCCTCGCCCTCCGGCAACGTCCACGGCATGCCCCTCGCCGCTATCATGGGCTACGGCGCGCCCGAACTCGTCGACCTTCTCGGCTTCAAGCCCAAAGCCGAGCCTGGCAACATCGTCATCGTCGGCGCCCGCGACCTGGATGCCCAGGAACGCAAAATCGTAAAAAAATCCGGTATCCACGTCTTCACCATGCGCGACATTGACGAGCGGGGCATGCGCGAAGTCATGGCTGACGCCCTCAAATACGCCATGGACGACACCGCCGGCATCGCTGTCAGCCTCGACATGGACTTCGTCGATCCGTCTGACGCCCCCGGCGTTGGCACCCCCGTCCGCGGCGGCGTCACTTATCGCGAAGCTCACCTCGCCATGGAAATGATCGCCGACAGCGAAGCCATGGCCTCCCTCGAAGTCGTAGAAATAAATCCCATCATCGACGAACACAACCGCACCGCGCTCCTCGGCGTAGAACTAGTCCTCTCCGCCCTCGGCAAAAAAATACTCTGATATCAATTGCGAGTCCACCGTCGAGGATAAAAATATGACCGCTAAGGCCGCCGTACGATGAAGATCCACTGCTTTGCGACGGTTTCCCTGGAACAGGACGCGCCTATTCCCGCCATCCTGCAGTTTGTCACGCTCTTGCGTGGTTCTGCCGTGAGCACGGGACTCGCTCGCATAGACATAAACCTCGTCGGCATATCCGCCCGCGCACGCGCGACAATTCAGAAGTTCCAACCGGAGCGCGCCAATGGGGTAGCGTTCCCGCGAGCCCTCGAAATCGCGGAGGAATTAACCAGCCTGAAGCCAGCCGAGATCAAGTCTTTGAATTTCATGTTGTCGGCCGAAGGATTTCGCTGGAAGGGTTCGACAGACGGTACCTCGGCCAGCCTCGCTTTGCTTGATGGCAAGACGTTTCAACGAAAACAAAGATTTCACATATCCGCTCATCTCTTCCTCGAAGCGGCCGATCCGAAGGAAGCTTTTATTGACAAGATGCTCTCTGGAATCACAGTTGCGACGGGAATCCGGTTTGAGAAGGAGATCAGTGTCATACACCTGCAACCCAGCGAACCTGGACGTGCCACGCCGCAGGACCTTCTTATTACCGCGCTTGCATGGAGGGAGTTAATCAAAGACGTCGGAGAGAAAGCCCGCGAAACAATCTCTATAGAACGCGTTCCGCACCTCATGACGACATATCAGGCGCACGATTTTCTCTTCAACCCCGCGAAGTCAGGCAAGTCTGTGCCGGTGAACTTTTCGCGGATTGTTCGGAAATGGCTGAAAGAGGAATTTCCAGATTACAAACGAGATCCAGAGGAGCGTGACGGCGAATACCTCCAGAAAGAAATCTCCGAGGGCATCGTCGCGACGCTGCGCGTTGACAAGCGTGCCAAGGCGTTCAGCAAGGAATTTACCATCGGGCTTGGAGTAGGGCTTACATCTCCGCGGTTTGCCCCAACTCCAAGCCGTCCTTTCCATCTCCCGGTAAATCTGTTCCATCTTTTTGGCATTTGGCCCCTGCCGATGCAATGGACGTATTACTCAGAGGCGGACCTGGACGAAGCGCTAAAAGCCGCAGCGCCACTCCTAAGGCAGGTACTTAAGATCTTCGAGCCGCGGGCCGTGAACGTCCGGGAAGCCTACAAGAGAGGTTTGGAGGAGTTTGAAGGACCGCGCGAATTTAGCGCTAAGGAGGCCCACGATCTCGCTCTACCATTAGCAAAAGCCTGGGCCGAAGACTCCGCGCTAACCAAAGTCAACTCTAACAACATATTAGGACCCTATCCTTCCAGTCTTCACGTTGATTTGCCGAGCCTTGATTCACAGGGACGACTAGCCACGAATGGAGGCTGGCATTTCACGTTTTATTCGCGCAGCAAACGGGAGACGCTCCACGTTATCGTGCCCTATCGCGGCTCAGTCACTCTGGCGAGGATGGACGCCCCGGATGGTCGTCAATGGCCCAGCAACACCGATCAAATCCTTCGGGACGGTTGGGTGGATTCCGTCGAGGCTCTTTGGCTCGCCAAAGCCAAAGTTCAAGACATCGGCGTAGCCGGTGCATCAACTGAAACTCAACTCTTCGAGCTTGCTAGCCGCGCAAATGTACTCGCGTCCGGCATCATTCAACCGCCTTTTCGGGACGGGATGTTCATAATGCAATCAAACTGGCGCATTTCGTTTTCGCGAAAAGTCGACGACGGAAGGTCGACTGCCACGATCACTGTCCCTGCGTACGGCGATGGGGCGCCCACTGCAGAGGTACATACCTACGACCGCCGGGGTAGGCCAACATCCCTTTAGCATCAAAGCCTGTCCCGCACCCGTCGCAGATCTCACCAGCCCATTCACCGCCCTGGTGCTCGAAGAAGACTAACTTTTATCGCATCGCTTGTGAGCGTTCACCGCTTGTGATAATCATGCGGCATGCGCATTCGAACGTCCGTCCTCTTATCGGTCCTCGCGTTTTTCCCAGCGTTGGCAATCCCGCAGCAGCCAGCCCAACCCGAACCGCCGTCTTCAATCGTCGTCAAAGCAGGAAGGCTGCTCGATGTCAGCAAAGGTACTTACGTCGAGAACGCCGCCGTATGGATCGAAGGCGAGCGTATCAAAGAGGTTGGCCCGGCTTCCGATGTTGTGTCGCACGCACCCAAAAATGCAAAACAAATCGACCTCGGACGCGCCACCGTCTTGCCAGGACTGATCGACTGCCACACGCATATCATGGCCCGGATCGAAAGTTCAGAGGAAGGCTACGTCGTGGCCCTGGCAACGAAATCCCAAGCATTTCGTGCCCTCGAAGGCGCGTTCAACGCAAGAATCACTTTGAACGCGGGCTTCACCACAATTCGCGATGTAGAAAGCGAAGGCGCAGGCTACGCGGACGTAGCGCTCCGCGACGCGATCCAGCAAGGTCTGGCTGAAGGCCCGCGCATGCAGGTAGCGACCCGCGCCATCGCTGCCGAAGGCCAGTACAACCCATTCGGCATATCGCCGGACCTCGTGAACTTCCCCACTGGCGCGCAAATGATCAGCGGCGTCGAGGATGCGCTGCGCGCTGTTCGCGAGCAGATCGGGCACGGCGCCGACCTCATCAAGGTCTATGCCGACTGGCGGTATCCCACGCTCACCGTAGAAGAAATGCACGTCATCGTGGAAGAAGCCCACAAACAAAAGCTCAAAGTTGCGGCCCACGCCACCACAGCGGACGGAATCAAGAACGCGATCACCGCGGGCGTGGATTCCATCGAGCACGGGAATCAGGCCAATCGAGAGGATCTCGAGATGATGAAGGCCAACGGAACATTCCTGGTGCCGACCCTTGGCTCAGTGTATGCGCTGAGTGATCCGGAAGAATATGCCGCGATGACTGTCGAACAACGCCAGAGGCGCGAAGCTTTTCGCCAGCGCATGCAGCAGACACTCCAAATCGCCAACAGCCTGGGTGTGAAGATCGCCTCAGGCTTCGACGCAAGTTCTCCCGACGGGCAGGGTAAAAACGCGAACGAGCTGATCGCTCTGACCAAGGTTGGAATGACGCCCCTGGAAGCGATTCGCGCCGCGACCCTGAGCGCCTCCGAGCTAATGGGCTGGCAGGATAAGATAGGCGCCATAGAAGCAGGAAAATACGCTGACCTGATTGCCGTTGAAGGCGACCCGCTCAGCGATATCGCCACACTTCAGAACGTAAAGTTTGTGATGAAAGGCGGCAAAGTAGTGAAGGACGCGCTTTCTCACTGAGGTTCTAATTCACCCTCGCGCCGTCGAGCCCACTTCTGAGGCGGACCTTCGCCCCCGCCACCGCGGGCTACGGATTGCCTCCGTCGGCGCGCCAGTCGAAATTCGTCCTTACGTCTTCGCTCGACGCTCGGATTCGCTAGTCGCCGGCCTTTTTCGCTCTTGCACTCTCTCTCTGGGGCGTTTACTGCTCGCAGGCGGCTGCTTCCCTTTTGTTTTGAGGGTTGCCACACTCACCTCGTCTGGCAACTCGTCGCCGCTTATCGGCTCATTGTCTCGTCCAGCGCGCGCAAGGATGCGCATCGTCTGGGCACGATTTGCCCGTGCCGACCTTACACGAAAATACTCCTCTGTTCTCAATGCCGAAACCTTCTCGGCCACCGCGACATTGATAAGCTGATTCAAAGCCACTCCTTCCGCCGCCGCCAGCTTCCTTACTTCTTCCATTAGCGACGGAGCAAGCCGCAACGCAAAATTGCTTTGTCTCATATCGTTTTTCCTCTCAACTCAAGCAGAGCCTCTCTCGGAAGCACTACTCGACAATCAAATCGTTCGCTCAGGGCTTCAAAATCCGATCGATTGAAAGTAACCACGGCATCGGCATTCCCGTTTACTGCCGTCTCTAACACCATATCGTCCTTGGCATCCGGCAGTTGCGGTCGCCACCGGTAGGAGAGTCGAACCGGTCTCCCAATGGACGTGACGTCGTCCAAAACGCGTTCTACGTCTCGCTTGCTGATGCCGAATGCACTCAACTGATCTGTCCGTGTCAACACCGCCCCATATTCCAGTAGCAGCGGAACCGAAAGAAGCAATTCGAAACGACGAGTCAACGCGCTCAAGAGAAGTTGGCGCGATGCTCCCCGACTGCTTCTTAGGGCGGCGACCATCACGCTCGTATCAAGAACATAGGCGAGAGTCACGAGTGTATGATATTGCACGCAATATCACAGGTCAAATGGCGGCGAGAGGCCCCTTTAGCTCATCCGCAACGCAGACATCGGATCGATCCGCGAAGCTCTCCGCGCTGGCAAATACCCCGCAAGCGCCGCCACGCCAGTGAGTATCGCCAGCATCCCCGCAAACGTCGCCGGATCGCTCGAAGTCACTCCAAACAAAAGCCCACTAAGCATCCGCGCCAGCGCCCACGAAGCAACCACTCCCACAACCATTCCAATCCCCGCCAACCCAAGCGTCTGCAGCAAAATATTTTTCTGCAGCGTTTCCGCCGACGCCCCCAGCGCCATACGAATCCCAATCTCCTGCGTCCGTTGGCTCACCGAATACGAAATCACCGCATAAATTCCGAGCGAAGCCAGTACCAACGCAAATCCAGCGAATCCGCCCAACAACCACACAACGAATCGCCGCGGCGACACCGCCCGGTCCACCATCGTCTGCATCGTCCTCAAATTCGAAGTTGGCAAATCCGGCTCAATGGGCCGCAGCGCCTCGCGCAGCCTCGACGCCAGCTCCGCCGTCGGCATTGACGTCCGCACCACCATATCCACCGACCCATAATCCTGCGTCTGCCTCATCGGAATGTAAAACTCGTTCCCCGACCCTTCTTCCAGCGCCATGTGATGCACATCGCCGACCACGCCCACCACCGTACGATCCACATCCTCAGCCACGATTTTCCCAATTGGATCCTCACCCGGCCACAGATTGCGCGCACATGTCTCGTTCAAAATAATTACGTTCAACGACCCCTTCGTGTCCCGCTCCGTAAAATCGCGCCCAGCTCGCAGCGGAACCCCCATTGCGCGAAAATATCCGTCGCTAATAATCCGCGGAAATCCCTCGGGAAAAGTTTGCGGCGTATACTGCACGCCCTTCGCTGCAATCCCCCAACTCCGGTTGTGCCCCAGCGGCAGCGCATCCGAGAGTCCCGCGCCTTCAATCCCCGGCACTTCCATCACTCGATGCAAAGCTTCCGTGTAGTAGCTGTTCTTCTGCTCCTGCGTCTTGTACGACGAGTTCGGATCAATCCGCAAAGCCGCCGCTCGTTCTGGGCGGAATCCCATATCCACATCGAGCACGCGCAGAAAACTCCGTATCAGAAGCCCCGCTCCCACCAGCAGCACGCACGCCAACCCGATCTCGGATACTACGAGCGCACCGCGAATCCACGCATGCCCGCGCCCCTGGCTCGACCCGCGGTTCGAATCTTTCAGCCTGTCGTGCAATTTCGAATCCTGCACCTGCAACGCAGGCACCAGCCCAAAAAGCAATCCCGTCACCAGCGCCGCCACTAGCGTAAACCCCAGCACGCTCCCGTCAATCCGCACTTCGCTCAGCATGGGAATACTCACCGACGTCAGATGCGCCAGCGCGCGTGTCCCAACAAACGCCAGCACCAAACCCAGGGCCGCACCGCAGCAGGACAGCACCAAACTCTCCGTCAACATCTGCCCAATCAACCGCCAGCGCCCCGCTCCCATCGCTGCGCGAATCGCAATCTCTTTTTGCCGCCCCGCTCCGCGCGCCAGCAGCAAATTCGAAAGATTCGCGCACACAATCAGCATCAC
>DASXMM010000090.1:0-2299 GCA_036495665.1 Candidatus Acidiferrum sp.
GTCATATAGCCGCCGTAGCTCCAGCCGCAGATGCCGAGGCGATTTGGATCGATGGGAGCGGCTTGGATGGCTTGATCGACCGCGGACATGATGTCTTTGAAATCGCCATAGCCGAAATCCTTGACGTTGGCGCGTGTGAAAGCTTCGCCTTCTCCAAAACTGCCGCGCGGATTGGGTTGCAGGACGAAATAGCCTGCGGCGGCGAGCGGCGAATAGTAATCGGACGCGCTGGGCCATTCGGAGAGGACAGCGGCTCCGGGACCGCCGTGAACGCGGACGACGAGAGGATATTTTTTGCTGGGATCGAAATCGCGCGGGTAGATGAGCCAGGCTTGCAGGTCGAGACCGCCAGTTTTCCAGCGGAGGCTTTTGGCTTCGCCCCACCCTGGCTTGATGTTTTTGTTGCGCTGCGTGATTTGTGTCCATTTGCTGATAGGGCCGGCCCACATTTCGGGCGGGTCGCTAAAAGAGCTGCGGATTACAGCGGAATTCTCTCCATCGCGTGCGAGTGAGAGATTGACGCCCCACGCGCCGGCGGTGAGTTGACCGGCGTGGCGGAATAGTTGCATCTTCGTGCCATCCGCTGGATTGATGGAAGCGATAGCCGAATCCCCTTCGATATATTCGCCGACAATAATATTCCCTCCCGATGTCCAGGTGAGCCAGCTCGCGGAGGCTTTCATTTCGGGAGTGATATTTGTGGCTTCGCCGCCGGTCGCAGCGATGGTGAAGATGTCGCCGCCAACGCTGGGCTCGTCGCTCATTAGACCGCCGATGAACGCGATGCTCTTGCCGTCGGGAGACCATGCGGGATTGGCGATTTGCAGCGGCGGCTTGTAGAGGGATTTCATCAGGCCAGTGGCGGCGTCGAGCGTGTAGAGTTCGGCGATGTACCAGTTGTTGTCGCCGTTGCCGAGGGCGGCGGTGACGGCGAAGCGAAGGCCGTCGGGGGACCAATCGTATTCGTAGACATAGGTGTCCGCGGGGGAAATTTGCTCGAGCTTACTGCTGGCGACATCGACTAGAGCGAGGCGTTGCTCAAAGAACGAGTCCTTGATTTCGCCGGTTTCCGGAGTTTCGGCGACGAGCGGGCCTGCGGCGCGAGTGGCGTTCTCGGTGAAGAGAAGCGCGATGGTTTTGCCGTTGGGGGACCAGCCGGGAGTGGAGAGGAAGCCTTTGACATTCGTGAGACGCGAAATTGAGCCGTGGTTTGCCAAGTCTTTAACATAGAGCTGCAATTGTCCAGGCTTCACCGCATCAGACAAGAATGCGAGTTTTGTGCTATCAGGGGACCAGGCGATCGATCCCTCTGCTCGCGGAACGTAGACAGGCACAAGAGCGAGGGCGCCGCTTTTCGTCCTTTCGTCCTCGCGCTCTACTGAAGCACTAACGACCGTGGGCTCTTCAGGAGACTTGAGACCCTTCAAGAAGATTCTGGTATTGCCCGACGGAGAGCCGTTTTTGCCGATGACGTCTTCGACCCAGGCGACTTTTTTGCCGTCGGGAGAGATGGCGGTTTGTTCGAAACGGTGCGTGGCGGCGAGCGTGTTGATGATTTCTTGGGCGGCGCCGGAGGCTTTGGGCTTTGCTTCAGCTGCGAGACGCGCTTCGGCGGATTTCTTGGTGCCGCTGGTTGTTTGCGGCGAGCTATCTTGCGCTGCGATTTGATACGCGGCGCAGAGAGTGAGCAGCGACGCTGTCGCGATCGCCCTTCGTGCTCGAAGCTGAATCATGTCTGAGTCCTCATGAGAGCTGTGCTTGAGTGCGCGAGTACCATAATGCGCTTGGTGAGGCGCTGCAAGCGTTGTTGCGAATTTTGTCGCAACGCGATTTCGAGAAGATGTATTGTGGCACGCCGGACTGGCGAGTAGAATCCGCGCAGAACCGTGGAGGAATGGATGCTGGATCGCCGTGGATTTCTTTCGTCACTTGCGGGAGCTACTGGAGTCGCGGGTTCGCTGAGCCTGCCGCCCTCGTGGCCGAAATTACTGGAGCAGGCACCGGCGCGATTGCCTGATAAGGCGCTCTTCGATTCGAACGAAGAAGCGTACTGGACGGAACTGCGAAAACAGTTCTTGATTCCGGCAGACGAAGTGTATTTGAACAACGGAACGGTGGGCTCGTCGCCGGCGCCAGTGCTGAAAGCGGTGTTCGACACTTACAACGACACGGAGCGAATGGCGCAGGACAATCCTGAGGATTATCCGATCTGGGGTTACGGGGATTGGAACCAGGTGCGCGATCCGCTGGCAGCCTTTGTGGGCGCGACGCGCGACGAGCTTGCGCTGGTGCGCAACTC
>DASXMM010000091.1:0-3299 GCA_036495665.1 Candidatus Acidiferrum sp.
GAGGCCGCCGTAGTATTCGAAACAGGTGGCGACGTCCGCGATGTCGTACTCGGCTTCTACGATGGGTTTTCCAGTGTTGCGGCATTCGATCTCGGCAAGGTGCGCGGTGTTCTGGTGGATTTTGTCGGCGAGCTTGAAGAGGATGCGGCCGCGGTCTTGGGCCGAAGTTATAGCCCAGGAGCCGCCGTCGAAGGCAGCGCGGGCGGCTTTAACGGCGCGGTCGACATCGAAAGCGCTGGCAGAGGCAACGTTTGCGATTACTTCTTCGGTGGAAGGATCATAGACCGGGAATGTTTCTCCCGAAGCGCTGGCGACCCATTCACCATTTACATAATTCTGATACGTTCGAACTCCCGCTGGCGCACTGCTAGACATCACAGCCTCCCAAAATCGTCATCGCGTTAACGCGCGAGTCAAAGCACGTCACGCCTCAAACTGCCGGAATAGCCTCCGCGAGTTTCCTAGCCGCCTTACGCCGTCCGTAGATAAAAAAGAAAAACGCAGCAAGGGCGATGAAAAAAAGCGATCCGCCGACCATCCAAATCTCGTAGGAACGGACGGAGGTGACTTGCTGCGCGGGGAAAAAAGCCAACGCGATCCCCAGAATCGTTGTGATTAGCCCACTCGCTCCGGACAAAATCAGCGTCGCCTTGCCATAACAGCTTTTCACAAATGAATCGCTGAGGGCGATTTTCAGAAGCGCGCCAAACATATAGAGGAAAGGAACAAGTTGAAGAACGACAGCAAGAGAGAGCAGTTTTTGAAATGTTTCCTGAACGCCGATCTCGCTGGCGGTTAGACTGGCGACGACAAAGCCGAACGACCGCAGGATGTATGCCACGAACGACCAGCCGATGATTTTGTTCCAGATCCACCACCCGCTGAAGTTCAGCACGACGAGCACCATCGAGACAGATGCGTGGACGATTAGGGCGGCGTATGGAGTGCGATAACGCGGATGCACTTTGCCCAGCCAAGACGGCATGTAGGAATCGAGACCCGCGACAAATGGAATTCGCGCCGAGCCCCCGAGCCACGCTGACGCAATACCGGCAATGGATAGGCTCAACAAAAACGCAAACGGTGCAATGATCCACACGACTCCCACGCGGCTAGCCATGTGACCGACGGCTTGTACGATGCCCTGAAGAACATTGATTTCATTCTTGCTAATGGCGATGAGCAGCGTTAGCGTTGCGCCGATATACAGCAGGCCGGACAACACGCCACCCCACGCGACCGCACCAGGCAAAGTTTTTTGCGGATTCTCGATTTCGTCTCCCATGACCGAAGCCAACTCGAGCCCTACCAATCCGAAGCAGATCACGCCGAAAGAATTCAGCACGGATTTTGGGTTCGGTGGAATTCGAAAGTCGGCCCAGGTCACGGTCGTACCGAAGCGTAACCACACAGCAACTCCAAGGCCGATGAGGACCGCGGCGGCAATTCCGGTGCCAACCGCGCCGAAGTTGTTGATCCATTTGCCAACGCCGAGCCCAACGATGTTCATCGCAACGAGGATGATAAGAAGGAGCAGCGAAGCGGTCAGCGCGAATTTCTTGTTATCAGCCAGCCCTTCGTGACCGGCACCGAGCGCAAAAACGGAGACGCCGACGAAATACAACATGACCGTCGGTACGTACATCATGTTGTTGGTCCAATAGCACCAGCCGGATAAGAAGCCGTGAAAGTCTCCGAAGACTTCCTTGGCCCAAAGGTAGACGCCCCCTTCGCCGGGATAGCGGTGCGCAAGTTCGATCACGGCAATTCCCTGCGGCCAAAAGAAAAGCAGAAGAGAAATGATCCAGAGCCAGACAGTGACGCCGCCATTCGCGGCGATGGAAGGAACGACGTTCAGATTAAAAACGGCAACGACGAAGAGCAAAACGAGGTCCATGCGGCCCAAGACCCGGCGCAAGTGTGGCGCGTCTTGAACTACGGGCGCGGCGGACGCAATGACGGCCTCGTTCGGCAATTAGAAGACCTCCTACGATCCTGCTTCGCCTTTAAGCGGGAGGGGCAAGCCCCTCCTCTACTGATCAATGGCCCGCTGCACCGACGAAGTGTGCGCCGCGCTCAAGCTGCGCTTTCGCGAGACCGGGCGCTACTTCATCGAATACAGCTAGATGCTTCTCGATGTCGGCGTCGGTATGCTGGACGGAAATGGTCCACTGTTCATCCCACCAATACGGCTGGGGCAAAACGCCGCGGTTGACCATAGCGAACCAATAGTGGCGCCACAAATCGATGTCGATGTGCGTCCAATCGCGATAATTGCGAATTTCTTGCGGGTAAAGCATTAGCGCGCCGTTGACGCCGGCGCTTGCGACGTATGCCTGGAGGCCGGTTTTCTTCACGATGGCGCGGTAGCCGTCTGTAAGTTTCTTGCCGAGCTGATCAACGTGCGCGTAGTTCTCGCGAGTAAGCACATCACGGAATGTTGCGAGACCAGCGGCCATGGCGGCGCGATTCGTGTTATAGGTACCGCCGTGAAACACCTTATGCTGGGCGATGAGGTCCATGACGGGGCGGCTTGCGCCAAACGCGGCGAGCGGCATACCACCGCCAATGGACTTCGCCAGACAGATCATATCAGGCTTGACGCCAAAGAATTCGCTGGCGCCGCCCCAAGCGAGCTTCGCGCCAGTTTTCACTTCGTCGAAGATGAGCAGCGCGCCATTTTTTGTAGCGATCTCGCGCAAGCCCTGGAGAAAACCGGGCTGCGGCATGCAGAGGCCGACGTTCATCAAAATGGGTTCGAGAATAATCGCGGCAATCTGGGCAGGATTTTCTCGGAAGCGCCGCTCGACACTCGGTAGATTGTTGAACGCGGCAACGACAACATTGGCGAGGGAAGATTTGGGGATGCCGGCTCCACCCGGAACAGAAGTAGGCGCGTCGGGATCGCCGTAGTCTGGCGCTTTGGGTTTGACACTGACGAGGGCGGTGTCATGCAGGCCGTGATAGGAGCCCTCGAATTTCAGAATTTTATCGCGGTTCGTAGCGGCGCGAGCGATTCGGCAGGCGTGCATCGTGACTTCCGTGCCGCTGGAGCCGAAGCGCACCATTTCGACCGGATAGCGCTTGCAGATTTCTTCCGCAAGCTCCCATTCCATGTCGTGCGGCATACCGAAGGTCGTGCCTTCATGCAGCTTTTCCTCGACGGCCTTCACTACCGCCGGATGACAATGCCCGGCCATGAGCGCGCCGAAGCACAAATTGTGATCAACGTATTCGTTTCCGTCAACGTCGTGAATCCGGCCAGCCTTTCCGTCCTTCACAAACAGTGGGTAGGGTTC
>DASXMM010000092.1:0-7718 GCA_036495665.1 Candidatus Acidiferrum sp.
CAAGTGGGGGCGCTACGAGATTGTGGACTCGCCGCAGAAAGCCGATCTGGTTTTGCGGTTTACGGGAAGCAGCGTCGTGAAATTCGTCCCCGGTGGCGACCCCGCCGCGACCTACGATCCCAAACCGGTCAGCGAAACCTCCGCTCAAGGCGAGGAGCTTGCACCGCCGGGCTTCACCCGTCTCTCGTTGATCGACGCGAAGACGGGAACGATATTGTGGTCTAACCTGAGAAAGACGTCCAACGCGCAGGAAAAAAGCAAGGTGATGGACGGGCTACACGACGCCATCGATCAACAAGAGAAATCTCACCACAGGTAGGTTTCAGAAGGCAACGCAACGCGACGCGGCGGGGCTTGCGGAAAGAGCGCGACCGCGCGGCTCAGGCTCAGCCAACGCGTGCTTGATTGCCTCGAGATGCTTCGTCGAGCCAGCGCTCAAGGACAGTCTGGCTGGCCGGCTCGGTCTCCAGGAAAACGACCCCGGCGCCCATGTTGGTCTGCGCGTAAACGATTTTTGACTTCGCTTGAAAGAACGCGTCGCCCGCCGAAATCTTGACCAGCACGAGAGTTCCCGTCGGGAACGGATTCATCATATCCAGGTAGCAGCCGTAAAGACTCAGCTCGCTTACGCGCGTGGCTATGCGCACGTCCGAAGTCTCTTCGATCAGCTCGGCACTGGCGATGAACGAATACCTTGGCGTGCGGCGCTTTTCTCGTTCGGATCCCAATGGTTCGCCTCCGGAAAGATGCCCCTTCCTAAGATGGTACGACGGATTGGCTAAATGTTGTTGGACAGTCGCCCAACTCATAACTAGTGGAACCACTGTCAAGTGGTGTTCGCGCAGGGTGGCGGGTCAGCTTCGGATTGTGCGTAGGTCGTCGAAATCGCAGTCCAAACGAATTGTGTGATATCAAGGTGTTTTGTTTTGGGGGCGAGAAATGCGGAAAGGTAGCGATACCTTCAAAGACGCTGCAGCTATCCCTGACGGCAGGACAGGCATTTTTGACTGGCTGAATTTGCCTCCCGGTGCCGATCCCGTGTCCCTCTGGGACTGCCTGCATGATGCCGATGTTGTTTCCATTCGCTCAAATCTCCTGGAGCGCACGATGTCTCTCTTCTGTGATATTGAGCACCTTCGTTCCTTTCATCAACTTGATGAAGGATTTCAGTTCATTCTGCGGCTGGAGGGGGTGCAGTCGGCGAGAGTATTGCGCTACGAAATCTGGCCAGGCGGGTGTTCAATTCCTCCGGGAGCTTCCCGTGAGGAAGAATCACGGCTCGTAGCGGAATACCAGGCCAAGTGGCGCGAGCAATCTGCTTCGTGGGAGGACTTTGAAGCTGTTGTTACTCGACAGGACGAGCAAGTCTTTGACATTTCTGATGCAGCGGTCGCTACTTCGCAGACCACTCTCGTGGCGCTACGGCTCTGCGGCCACCTTAACTACGCGACGTATCATGAAGTGTACTTGCGAGCCGAGCGACTGAACATTTTCGGGAGTGATGGAAGAGAGTTCACATTGGGAGAATTTCAAAAGCTGGGTGAGACTTATTGGGAAGCGTTCAGTCGCCGCACCAAATCCAACGGGTGAGGGAAAATGAAAAAGACCATTTTGCTTCTGTGCTTGACCTTGCAGCCGCTTGTCGCTCCGAGGCTTTTCGCGCAGGAGACGGAGGAGCGTAAGGCGCCGCCGTCGGAGCGGCACGAGTTCGTAATCGCGAACTTTAAGACCGAAAGCGGCGTCGTTCTGCCACAGGCGCGCGTGGTGTATGGAACGTACGGCAAGTTGAACGCCGCGAAAGACAATGCGGTGCTGCTGCCGTCGCACTACATGGCCAATTTTCACGGCTATGAGTGGCTCATCGGCGCGGACAAGGCCCTCGATCCGTCGAAGTATTTTCTTGTCGCAACGGAATTGTTTGGCAATGGCAATTCGTCGTCGCCGAGCAACACTCCCGAGCCTCTTCATGGGCCGCGGTTCCCTGTCACCACGATTCGCGACAATGTCGAAGCCGTGCACCGATTGCTCACCGAGGAACTGAAGATTACACACCTGCGCGCCGTGATTGGATTCTCGATGGGTGCGCAGCAAGCCTTTCAGTGGGCGGTAAGCTACCCGGCTTATGCGGACCGATTCGTAGCGACGTCCGGAACCGCGAAAACGTACGGGCATGGAATCGTGCGCCTCGAGGGCGAGATTACCGCCATCACCACCGATCCCGTTTTCGCGAACGGCGATTACAAGGAACAGCCAAAAAAAGGCATCGAAGCATTCGCGATTGTCTGGGAGGCCTGGCTCTTTTCGCAGGAGTGGTGGCGGAAAGAGTTGTGGCGCGAGGGCGCGAAGCCCGGGACAACGTTCGAAAGCTTTGTGAATGACTTGAAAACGAACTTTATTCCCGGAGCGGACGCCAACAATTTGATCTTGCAGATGCGCACGTGGGAAAAACACGACGTAGGGACGACGCCGGGTTTTGGCGGCGATGTGGAGAAGGCGCTTGGGTCCATCAAAGCGCCATTCCTGTACATGCCCTCAGCGACGGATTTGTATTTTCCGGTCACCGACGCGCGGTACGAAGCCGGTTTCATGAAAACCGTGACGCTCATGCCGATTCCGTCCCTCTGGGGTCACCCGGCGGGAGCCGCCGCCGATCCCGCAGACGCGAAATTCTTGAACGAGAACATCGCGCGATTTCTTTCAGGCAACAAATAGGCGCGGACAGTCACCACAAAAAATCGCGCCTTGCCTCGCCAAAAAATCTTTCACAGCCAGGTGCCGTGGTTCGATTCTGAGTCCCGTTACTCGTCGCGAAGAGCCACAACAGGATCGAGGTTCGACGCCCGCCAAGCAGGCAGCCACGCAGACGTAGCGGCAATCAGGAAGAACACGACCGCCATCGTAACGAAAGTCAAAGGGTCCGTAGCCTTGATTCCCACCAGCATCGAAGCCATCTCGCGCGTCACCGCGAAGGCCGCAAAAAGCCCGAGAACCACTCCGATGCCCGTGAGGCGAAGCCCCTGGCCCACCACAAGCTGGAAAATGTTGCCGGACTGCGCGCCCAAAGCCATCCGTATCCCGATTTCCGCGGTCCGCTGCCTGACCACCGTGGCAAGCACGCCGTAAAGTCCCACTCCCGCGAGCAGCGCCGCAATCACCGCGAACGATCCGATCAGCAGCAACGAAAATCGCGTGCCGGCCTGCGCCTTTTCAATCACCGCATCCATCGGTTGCAGGTCGGTGATCAAGAGGTGCGAATCAAACGCCTTGAGCGATGCTCGAACATCGTTCCCAAGGCTCGCTGGATCAGTGCTACTCCGGAGCGCCCAGTGATCGGTCGCGCCCGAGCCGACGTAAGCGTCCGTAAAGTAAACTTGTTCGCGGCCCGGCTCGCTCAGCGACACACCGCGCTCGTGCGCAACGACGCCAATGATCTCCACCCACACTGGTTCAGGCGTTTGAATGCGGATAAGAATCCGCTTGTGAACAGCCGACTGGCCCGGATACGCGCGATCAGCCAGAATCTTGTCCACGACCGCAAAATTGCGGCCCGGCTGGTTGTCGTTCTCGGTGAATGTCCGGCCATCGAGCAAGGCTGTGTGCATTGTTTCGAAGTAGCCCGGAAGCACAATGACAGGATCCACGGCTTTATACTTGCTCGCGTCGGCGAGCGCATCCTCAAGACCCCACCGAATCGGACTGTAGCCTCCAGTCAGTGGAAATGGAGTTGCCGCCGTCACGCTCTGCACGCCGGGAATGGCGCGCAGGCGCTCTTCGAGCTGGCGAGTAGCGGCAGCCCGTTCCTCTGGCTTCTCGGAAAATCGATCGGACTGAACCTGAAAGGTCAGGAGCCCACGAGGACTGAACCCCGGGTCGATGCGCTGCAATTCCAGAAAGCTGCGGACCATCAGTCCGGAGCCGATGAGCAGCACGTATGCGAGAGCCACTTCGATTCCGACGACGATCTTGCGAGACAGACCGCCGCTGGCCAGCCCTTCGCTGCGGCTCGTGCCGCGCAGAACGATCATCACATCTGGACGAGCCGCGCGCCACGCCGGCGCCAAGCCAAAGATAGCCGCAGCGGCCAGGCTCGCGATCACAGTAAATATCAGCACCGTCGAGTCAATCCGGATCGTATCGAGGCGCGGAAGGTTCGCCGGAGCGAGGGCCAGCAATTCGTGAATGCCGGCCCAGGCGATGCCCAGGCCTCCCAACGCGCCTATAGTCGCCAGCAGTAACGCCTCGGAAAGAATCTGTTGGGCGAGAGCCCACCAGTCGGCCCCGATCGCAGCGCGGATCGCAAGTTCGCGCTCACGCAACGAAGCTCGCACCAGCAAAAGATTAGCCACGTTGGCGCAAGCAATCAGCAAGAGAAAAATCACGGCGCCCATCAATGCAAGAATTGCGGGTCGCACTTCGGACGCGAGATGCTGCCGCATCGGTTCCACGCGGATGGCATAGCCCGCGGTGCCCTCGATCGGGAAATTTTTCCGCGCTTCGGCGGCCACCACATCGGCCGCAGCTTGGGCTCTTCCAATCGATACGCCTGGTTTCAATCTGCCGATCACGCGCATGGAGACCGAATTTCGTTGCGCCGCGTCGTAGCCGAGCCGATTGGCGACCCAAATATCGGGCGCGGCTTCCAAATCCGAGGATGGCGGGAAGTAAATCTTAAAATGCGGCTCAAGCACTCCGACGATTCGCTGGCTAAAGGGCTTCCCCTTATTTAAGTATTGTCCGATAGCCGCTGGATTCGAACCGAAGTGGCGCTGGAAGTATTCGTAACTGATGATGGCAATGAGCGGCAGGCGCTGCGGGGGCGTTGTCGACTGCGTTCCCGGCGGGGGCGGAGGTGGCTCTGGCTGGCCATCGTCGTCAGAAAAATCGCGGCCGAGTACAATCCTCGCCCCCACGAGCTGGAAGTAGTTCGTCGTCACAAAGCCCATGTGGACTTGTTCCGGCATGCCGTCATCGCCCGTCAACGTCGCAGGAAAGGTAAAGACGCCCGCGAGTCCCTGGAACTCGTTCTTCGTTCCTTCTCGAAAATCAATAAAGTTTGCATTGGAGAAGGGAAAATCCTTCACGCCGCGATTGCGCATGTCGGTGGGGATGATCACAAGCTCGTCGGGATTCTTATACGGAAGCGGGCGTAGTAGCACCGCATTCGTCACGCTGAAGATGGCCGTGCTTGCGCCGACGCCCAGGGCGATGGTCAGCGCCGCAGTGAGCGCAAAAATGGGACTCTTTCGCAATGTTCGGCCCGCAAATGCCAGGTCGCGTAACGGCATCGTTGCACCTCACTCCAGCTTACAGCGCGCTAAGAATACTACCTTCGTCGCTCTCTCGGGGTAGAATCACCGGCTATGAGAGATCGCACGTACGTCCGCACGCGCGCGCGATGCGGTGACCGCTCTCGCGTGCGGAATTGGCGCAATTTTGCCCGCTCCGGCTTACAGGAAAACTGCTTTGAGACCTATTTTGACGACGAAGGGCCGCTTTCGCGAAGATTTCGTGTATTGTATAGTCGGCCTGAATGAAACAAATGTTGCCGCCGCAAAGGGAGAAACATCGTGCGCAAGACCACGAGGGAAAGCCAGAATATGCATCAGATCGAGCACAGAGAGCGCCGTGCACATCTGCGAGGGAATCACGCACTTCTTCTGCTCGTTCTTGGCGTTGCACTGTTTGTTTCACTTCTCTGCCCTGCGATAGCGCAGGCTGCAAAGGCCGATGATTTTGCGGGCTCCTGGAAGGGCGAACTCGGTGCCGGCGCGAACAAGCTCCATATCGTTCTGACGATCACCAAGACTTCCGGCGGAGATTTTACCGGTGTCTTGAATAGCGTGGATCAGGGCGCGTCGCTTCCTATGGACAACGTCAGCGTGAAGGGCGACGCGGTGCACTTTGAAGTGAAGCCCATCGGCGGCGTGTTCGAAGGGACGCTCAATGCTGCGCGGACCGAATTGAAAGGAACGTGGACCCAAACGGATGCGCCTCCGCAACCGCTTTCGTTTGCCCGCAACACGGAGAATACTGCCGCAAACGATTCTGCCACACAAAAACCGCCGGACGGACCGAAGGAGAAACCGCTTTCCGTCTTCGAAGACGTGGTTGTGCCAATCGCGCCCACGGTTTTCAAGGCGGACGGCAAATGGCATGTCGTTTACGAATTGCACTTGAACAACATGGATCGCTGGGAGCACCGGCTGACGCAGGTGGAAATGCTATCCGGAGATTCCGCGTCACGCACGCTCGTAAAATATTCCGGCGCGGAAGTCGAAACCGTGCTGGCAAGACCGGGGCACGCGGGCGCTACCGAGAAAGCGAAGATCGAGCCGGGCGCGATGGCTGTCGTCTATATGTGGGCGACGTTTGACACGTTGGAGGCTGTGCCGCCAACGGTGCGGCAGAGATTGACGGTGAAAGTCGGAACGTATCCGGAAGACCTGACGATTGAAACGGCGGCGATTCCAGTCGGGCGCGGAGCCGTCGCGATCACGTCACCGCTGCGCGGAGATCATTGGCTCGCGGGCAACGGTCCTTCGAACGCTTCAGGCCACCGGCGTGCCCTGGTTCCAATCGATGGGCACGCGGCAATCGGACAGCGTTTTGCCATTGATTGGGTCAAGCTACGCGACGACGGCAAAACTTTTCAAGGCGATGAGAAGGACAACAAAAATTATCTTGCCTACGGAAACGATGCGCTGGCGGTGGCGGACGGAATCGTCACCGAAACAAAGGACGGAATCCCGGAAAATATTCCCGGTGCGAATTCGCGAGCCGTCCCAATTACGCTCGAAACCGTCGGTGGCAACCACGTGATCATCGATATTGGCGGCGGCCATTTCGCGTTTTATGCGCATTTGCAGCCGGGATCGTTGCGCGTGAAACTCGGCGACAAAGTGCGCCGCGGCCAAGTCGTCGGCTTGGTTGG
Organism: Candidatus Acidiferrum sp.; assembly: GCA_036495665.1. Taxonomy (GTDB): domain Bacteria; phylum Acidobacteriota; class Terriglobia; order Acidiferrales; family UBA7541; genus Acidiferrum. The sequence goes on from DASXMM010000092.1 coordinate 6,932, forward strand.
AAATTCGGGAAATTCCACGGAGCCGCATTTGCATTTTCATATTGAAAATGGCAACTCGCCGCTCGGCGCCGAAGGCTTACCTTATGCGCTGTCATCCTTCGAAGTCGTGGGCCACGGCTGGGGATGGAAGCCGTCCGACGCGAAAGGCCCAGCCGAAGTCCACAAAAACGAACTTCCCATGGAAAACGAAGTCGTGAATTTCACCGACAAACCTTAGTCCGTGCGGACCGCGCGTACGAACGAGGCCCGCACAGACTGAAGTCTGTGCTACTCGGAGTCACGGGAGCGCTGCTCCCGTGACTCGTTACAGACTCCAGAAAAGCTGGACGAACAGCAGACAATTATTTTGACAGCTCCTTTATTTATTTTGCTGGCTCCTTTTTGTGCAGGGTGGAGCAGGCGGTTAGCGCGGTGTTGGGGTCGACGGCGCTGTCGCCGGCTTCGATGAGGCGGATGACGCCCTCTTTATCGATCACAATGTTGGCGCGCAGTGCCCACTCGTAGGTTTCCTTCTGCACGTCGTAGTTCTTCAGGATGCCGTAGGTCGTGAGCATCTTGTGGTTCATGTCGCTGAGGAGCGGGAACTTGATGTCGGCTTGCTTGGCGAAGGCCGCGTTAGCAGCGGGGGAATCCATGCTAATGCCGAAGACTGCTGTATCCGTGGTGTCGATCTTACCCGAGGCGATTCCAGCCTGGACCGCCTGAAGTTGTTTCGTTCAACCACCAGTAAAGGCCAGGACGTAAACGGCGAGAAACACGTTCTTCTTGCCGTGGAAGTCGCTGAGCT
>DASXMM010000093.1:0-4980 GCA_036495665.1 Candidatus Acidiferrum sp.
AGCCTGGTGCACGCGAAACACGGCTTCTGGCTCGGTGGCGTTGAGTTCGTCGAAGCAGCGCTGCGTGCCGACCGCCTCGTGCAGCATCGAGCCCATCGCGCCATCGGCGATCAGTATCGAGTCTTTCAGTCGTTCATTGAAGTCGAGGATCTTCAAAACCGTTTCACCTTGGTTCTTGGATTGCGCCGAACAAACAGGAACGGGGACTCAACGCTTTTGTTCCATAAGCGAGGCGACGGTGCTCATCAAGTCGTATTTGGTGAGGATTTCGAAACGGGCGCCGTCCATTTCGACGAAGACGGCGGGATTTTCGTGGCTGAGAATGTAGGTGACGCGCTCGACGGGCGAAGTGCCGGGGATGCGCGGGAGCGGCTTGCTCATGACTTCGCGGACGACGAGTTTCCGCAGGTCTTTTCCTTGCAGGGCCATGGTAAGGATTTGGTCTTCGTAGATGGTGCCGATGGGAAGATTTTCTTCGAAGACGGGAATTTGCGAGATGTCCTGTTCCTGCATGGTTTTGAGCGCGTGGAAAACGGTTTGGTACGGTCGCGCAATGACCAACTCGCGGACTTTTCCAGCTTTGTGTTTGGCATTGACGACTTCGGCGGCGGTGATGCGGACGGCGGCTTCGACATAGCCGCGCTCGCGCATCCATTCGTCGTTGTAAACCTTGCTGAGATAGCGCATCCCGGTGTCCGGCATGAAAGCGACGATGAAGGCTTCGGGGCCGAGGTCTTTGGCAAGGCGCAACGTGGCGGAAAGACAGCCGCCGCCGGAACCGCCGGTGAAAATGCCTTCCAGCTTGACGAGGCGGCGCGCGACCACGAAGCACTCTTCGTCGCTGACTTGAAGAACGTCATCGAGAATCTTCATGTTCATTGTCGTCGGAAAAAAGTCTTCGCCGATGCCTTCGACGACGTAGGTCTTGGCTTTGACCGTTTCGCCGGTTTTATGGAAATCGTAGTAGAGAGAGCCGATGGGATCGACGCCGATAATTTTGACTTCGGGATTTTTTTCTTTGAGATATTTTCCAACGCCGCTCACCGTGCCGCCAGTGCCCATGCCGCAGACGAAGTGGGTGATTTTGCCCTGGCTGTCTTCCCAGATTTCTGGCCCAGTGGTGAGGTAATGCGCCTCGGGGTTCATGGGGTTGTCGTACTGATTAGGGTAGAAAGAATTGGGAATTTCGCGAGCGAGTTTTTTGGCGACGGAATAGTAGCTGCGCGGGTCATCGGGCTCAACGGCGGTGGGGCAGACGATGACTTCGGCGCCGAGCGCTTTGAGGAGGTCGACCTTTTCCTTGGACTGCTTGTCGGTGATGGTGAAGACCATTTTGTAACCGCGGACAGCCGCGACAAGAGCGAGTCCCATACCAGTGTTGCCGGAAGTGCCTTCGATGATTGTGCCGCCGGGCTTCAGTAGGCCGCGCTTTTCGGCGTCGTCAATCATGGTGATGCCAATGCGGTCTTTCACCGAGCCACCGGGATTGGTGTAGTCGGCTTTGACGAAGATTTGCGGCTTGAGGCCCTGGTTGATGCGATTGAGCCGCACCAGCGGGGTGTGGCCGATGGCTTCGAGAATGTTGTTACACAGCATGAAATTTTCCGGGACGCGGCCCGGCGACAAGAGCGCGCTGTGGCTGTGCCATAATTCTTTCAGTCTAGCACGCAGCCTCGCGGTGACACAGCGAGGCAAGACAAAGGAGGCTCATTTGGCACGGGAGAATATTTCGAGCGGGACAGCTTGGGAGCCGATTGTGGGCTACTCAAGGGCCGTAAAGATCGGGAACGTGATCGCGGTTTCAGGGACGACGGCAACCGGGCCGGACGGAAAGATTGTGGGGGTGGGTGATGCGTACGCACAGACGGTGCAGACGATTCGGAATATTGAGGCGGCGCTGGGGAAGGCGGGAGCGGGCTTGAAGGACGTGGTACGGACGCGAACTTTTGTCACCAACATTGCAGAATGGGAAAAGATTGGGCGGGCGCATGGAGAGTTTTTTGGGGCGATCCGGCCGGCGACCAGCATGGTGGAGGTGAGCAAATTGATTTCGCCGGAGATGCTGGTGGAGATTGAAGCGGACGCGATTGTCAGTGAGTAGTGAGTAGTGGGTAGTGAGTAGAAAAAAGCGAAGCCGAGAAGTGAAGTAATGACGTAATGAGGTAAAGAAAACACACTGATGAGTAGCGCGCTATATGACGGATTTATTGCGGATTATTACGATGAGTCGCCAATTGTGCGGGGGCGAGTGGGGGATGTTGCGTTTTACCGGGATGCGGTGCATGAGTTCGGGGATCCGGTGCTGGAATTGGGTTGCGGGACGGGGCGGATCACATTGGCGCTCGCGGAAGCGGGGCATCGCGTTACGGGGCTGGATATTTCGGAGAGAATGCTGGAGCGGTGCAATCAGAAGCGGGCGAAGCTGGCAACGGAGGCGCGGGAGCGGGTGCATTTGGTGCAGGGGGACATGACGCGGTTCGATCTGGGGGAGAAATTCCGGTTGGTGATTATTCCGTTTCGGCCGATGCAGCATTTGCTTGAAATCGAGCAGCAGATTTCTTGTCTGGAGTCGGTGCGCAAACACCTGCAGGGGAAAGGCGGGGTGTTTGCGAAGCGGGGCGGCCGGTTGATTTTGGATGTTTTTCAGACGGATGCGGAGCGCATGCATGATCCGGCCTACTTGAAGGAGGCGGCGGTGTCGGAGTATTCGATGCCGGATGGGCGTCGAGTGCGGATTATGGAACGGGTGACGGCGTTTCACCGGGCGGAGCAGAGAAATGATGTGGAGATGATTTTCTATGTGCGGGATGTACAGGGAAAAGAGGAGCGGCTGGTGTTTGCTTGGACGCTTCGATATTTCTTTCGGTATGAGGTGGAGCATCTTTTGGCGCGGTGCGGATTCAAGGTGAGCGCGGTGTATGGGGATTTTGATCGATCGCCACTCGAGGATACATCGCCTGAAATGATTTTCGTGGCTGAGAATGCGTGACACGTCGGTCTGTGCCACCCCCCCCAGTTTTTCGTAAGCGTTGCATCTAAAAGGCTTACAAATGCGCCAGGATCTCGAAGCTCGCGATATCTGTTCCAGAGATGATTGTAGCTGAGAGCGAGTGCCAAATAGGGGGGTGCCACCCCCCTATTTTTTGTAAGTGTTGCATCTGAAAGACTTACGGCCCGCCTTGAGCTCGCGATATCCGAATCGTCAGTGCAACGAAGCGCCAGAAAAGAAAAGGGGCGACAGACCAGCTGCCGCCCCTTAATACCCAGTATTACCTAACCGATATTCTACCATACTTATTGATTGTGTCAACAAGAAAATGGGCCCTTTCTTCAGACTCACCATTTGGCGCGGACGCGGTAGCGGAGGACGGAGGTGCCGTTTTTTTCTACCGGGACCTGGAATTGGGCGGCGAAGGCGGCGGTTTTTGTGTACTTGTAGGTGGTGTTTAGCATTTCCCAGTCGCCGCCGATGGGTTCGTTGACCTGGACGACGATGGGACTGTCTTTGTGGTTGCGCAGGGTGATTTCGTATTCCATTTCCCAGACGTGGGTGTCGATTTTCTTGAAGTCGGTTTGTTTGCGTTCGGCGATTACGTCGAAGGCGTTGCCGATGTGGACGGTAATGTTTTCGTCTTTGGGAGTGTGGTCGATGCGGTCTTCGCCGACGAAGAGGATGCCGCCTTTGGAATCTTTCTGGTAGACGCGGATGTTGCCTGCGGGCAACGGCATGCCTAAGCCTGATTTTTCTTCATTCTTAAATTTGTAATAGACCATGACGGGGTCTTTTTGCGGCTGGCCGGGGGCTTGCGCGCTGCGGTAGTAGTAATTCTGACCGTTCACTACGAAGATTTTTTCTACTGGAACGCCGGTGCCTTCGAGAAGGCTGATTTGCTTGGTTTCTTTGTCTTCGACAGAGGTGCGGCGGCCTAGCGTGTAGAGATGATATTCGCTGAAATTCTCTTGTTGGAACTGTTTGTCGGCTTCTCTAGCCATCATCATAGACTTTGGGGCCATCGGGCCGTTGGAGGGTCCTGGCTGGATACGATTGAGATCCCCGGCGACTAGTTGAAGACGGGCGTTGTGGAAGGCGGTGCCGCTGTTGTTGATGAGTGTGACCCAGCCGTCAAGGTCGGCAGCTTTGTCGTCGCGGGAGACGGTGAGGACGTAGTCGGAATTCCAGGAGAGATTGTTGGCGAGATAGGAGGCTTCGATTTGTTGTTTGCGGGGGCCGGAATTTTCGAGGGACATGAGGAGCGTGGGGCGGTCGTAGAGATTGGCGGGGACTTCGGGGAAGCGGTAACTTTCGGCGTACGTGCCGGTGACGATGTCGTTGCCGATGCGCCAGACCTGGCCATTATTGTCGGAGAGCAGTGTGGCTTTGATTTCCTCGTGTTTTGTGGTGCCGTTGTCCTGATAGGAGCGGACTAGCGTGACTTCTTTGCCGACGTATTTGTGGAGGAGTTTGGCGGGCTCGAGGAGATCGTACTCGTAATTTTGTTCGATGACGCCGAGTTTTTCAGGGTCGGTGAGCGAGCGGAAGTGGACCGTGGCGGGATTTACGGTGGCGGCGATGTCCATGAATTTGAGGCGGAAGGTGCCGGTGGGTAGCGTGAGATTGCGGACGTCGCGAACAAGGGCGATGTTGGAATTATAGACGGTGACGTTGAGATCGGATTGGTCGTTGAGGCTGGTGGATTGATCGTTGGCGGTTGGGCGGGGGGCTTCTTTTTCTTGTCTGTCTTGTGCGGCGAAGACTTGTTGCCTGCGGCACGCGGGATAGAAGAACGCGGCTCCTGCTAGAACGACGGCAGCGCCGGAGAGAATCCAGGGCACGCGGCTCTGAATTTTTGATTTGCGGATTTCCATGATGTTCACCTCTTCCAAGATTTGGCTTCCAGCTTAGAACGGAGAACCTGGGATTTCTTGCGGGAGGAGCCGACGAATGCTTGCCCGTTACTACTGATTGGGGACGAGAGACCA
>DASXMM010000094.1:0-14990 GCA_036495665.1 Candidatus Acidiferrum sp.
CCTCCTCGGCCTTCTTGAGCGCCTCCTCACCGCCGACATCAACCAAATGCCCATCGTCTCCGGCTCCGACAACGGCGCCGCCCAAATCATCGGCATGGTCACCCGCGACTCCATCCTCCGCGTAATGAAAACCCGCTCCGAGCTGGGCTCACCTCTTTCAGTCAGTGCCGCAAGCAAGTAGTTAGTTCGTTCCCCGATCCACTCGTCAACGTCTGTCCAAATGCTCTCCCAGGTGCGCACCCGGCCAAATAACCGCGTCCGGGATTTCACTCCGTATCTTAATTACCTAAATAGACCATCTAAGGTAGGATGGCAGTCAATCCTGAGGAGGACGGAAAATGGCCAAAAAGAACAAGCTCGCAAAAGTAGCGGCACAAATCGGCGGAGCCATCGGCAAAGCCGATCGCAAAGCCCACAAAGTCGTCGAAGCCGGCGCCCTCGCCAAAGAAGAACTCCAAGCCATCGCCAAACAAGTCGGCGCCCTCAAACGCCAGCTAGACCAAACCACCAAACGCCTAAAGCGCGCCCTGACCTAAATTCCAAAGCATCTAGTCGACGGATGCCAAGTTCGAAATGAGCGGACCTCGGAATAGCATTTAAGTTCAGGCGACTCGCGCCGCTCAACGCTCGCGAATAACTTGTTCCGCGTGGTCGACAAAAAGAACGTCGACGGGATCCGTGTGCGATTGCAATTCAAGGCCTAACTGTTCCCGCAGCGCCCTCACGGCGGCATCTGGGCTGCCCGAGAACGCTGACCAGTCCACTGTAAAGCTGTAGGTTCCCGTAAGACCGGTTTTGTCTACCACGAGCCGGTTCCTCACCCAACTCAATTTATTGGCCAGCGCCTTCATGGTTTCCTGCCTTGCCACGATCCGATTGTCTTCGATGCCAATCGTGGTCTCGCCTGGTGATAGGTTACCTGGTTGTAACTCGTTAAATTTCGGCCCATTCTTTCCTACGGTTAATTCATAGACTGGAGTCTCTTTCGTTGCGCGATGGAAAGTAAGTTTGAAGCGGTCCGCCAGCATTTTCTGGAGTTCAGCCTTTCCCTGCGCATCATCGACGGAATTCACTCTCATGCTGACGTCATACTTCTCTGAGTTGATCCAAGCAGGCCCCCTGAGACCTGAGAGGGATGAACGTCATAGGCCTCCCAAATAAGCAGCCCCAGGAAGGCATTCGTCCACGTAAATTCCGTAGCCCCATTGCGTTCAACCTTCCGTTCTCGAGTAGGCACTTCCATCCCCGACGGTCCCTTCGGTGTAATCGAGACAGATTCTAAAGCCAGAGTTGCGGGAGGCGAGGCCCCGGATTGAATTTCAGTCACGCCACCCCCGGCGACTTGCTCAGCGTGGTCGATCACCAACACTTCGACGGGACTGTCTTGCAATTCCAGCTTCAATCCAAGCTGATCTTCAACTGCGGACATGACTGATGGAGCGGAAGCCTCCGGCGGGTCTGGCGCCCACCGCAGTTTGAAGTCGTAGCTCCCATTGAGGCCCGTCTGGTCGAGGACGATTCGATCTAGCCGGTCTGATAGGAACGGCACTAAGGACGAGCCGAGTGGCCTCCCTTGAATCACTATCCCGCCCTTTTCAGATTGCCAATAGCCGGGCCCGATGGGGCTGCCGTCCGGACCTTTCGGGCCGCTTGCGTATGTATCTCCGGGTTTTGCCGGCGAAAGTTTGGGGCCGTTCTTGCCAAGCAAGAGTACATAGACCGGAAGCTCTTTTGTTTCGCGGTGGAGCGCCAGCCTGAAGCGCTCTGCCAACATCGTCTGGATCATCCGCTTCCTCTCCAGGCTGCCTTCATCGACGCCTAGTTTCTTCAGCTCATCAGCCGACGGGCCGTCGACCGTCGCGTTAACGTCGTATTTTTCCGAATTGATCCAGTCCGGCCCGCCTAGGATCTGCGAGTCCTGAACGCCATAAGCCAATCGGAGAAGCTCATGCAACGTTACGTTCGTTGCCATGAACCGATCCGGCTTGAACATCGTCGCGCTAAACGGCTTCCCTTTGATGTCGAATCCGGCCATGGGCGTGTCCGTCGTGTTTGGTTTCACCATGACGTCTGCGAAGGCAAACGTTCTGGAAGCTGCGTTTTGGGGCTTCGACGCAGCTCGGCTTTTCGCTGCGTGTAGCGCACCGAACGCAACAGGCCCGACGACAAACAATACAGCCGCAACAGCCAACAATACTTTCTTCCTCAATTCCAAATTCCGCGCGCCTCGATGCGTCATAATCGCCTCGATTCTTTTCTTGAGATTTGAGCCCGTGACCCCAGCCGCACAGAACAGCGGCGACTCCAGATAGAACTCGCAAACTTTCAGAATACCTTCGGCGTAAACTTGCGGTTCGCTGCCCAGCCGCAGCACTTCCTCGTCGCACGCACGTTCTCGCTCGTCAACCAGCCGCGCACCCATCCACCAGACGACCGGATGAAACCAGAAAATGGCCTCGACTACCATGTGGACCGCCGCCGCCAGATTGTCGCGGCGACGAACGTGGCACAATTCGTGTGTGATGATGGCGCTCAACTGCGGGTCTGTAAGGCGCTCCGAAATCCCCGCTGGCAAAACAAGCGCCGGGCGGAAAATCCCCAGAATCCCCGGTTCCAGAGCAGAGTTGGAGACGATAAGGTTGATGTGTCTCGTGATTCCTGCGCCTCGCTCAAGCTCGCGGAGCGCTTCGAACTCACGTCCAGATTTCGCCGTGACAGCTCCGCGTATCGGCTCGGTCATGCGACGCCAACGCCGCCACCAGAAGAACAGCACGCCCGCACCGCCAAGGAGCCATGTCACCAGTGGCAGCACGCGCTCCGCCACTTCGAGCCGTGTCGGTGCAACAGGCGCAGTCACAGGAGCTGGATTCGTTGGCGCAAAGGGCTGGCTGATCTGTTCCACGACAAACGAAAAGCCTGATTGCGGCGTCGCACTTGTCTTCGTCCATTCCAAATGACTTCCCATCCCAACCAACAAGGAAAATGGAATTAAGAATTTCACGGACGCGGCAAGCCAAACCCAATATCGTGTCCGCGCATGATTTTTTCCCAACGCAAGCGTCAGCAATCCCGCCACCCCCGCAAACAGCGTGGATTGCCACAAATGATTGGCCAGCCCCGTCCCGATCCCAGCCCACATCTCAGATGCGTTCGCGGACCACGACAATGGCAAAAACCCCGCAATCGTCAAAAGCATCATGACGGCTTCTCCTTTTTCGCCAGTTTCCGCACCGCCTTCTTCGCCTCTTCCAATTCCTCGAGAGTCAGCTTCCCCGACTCAATCAAATGCGCCATCACCGGCTGCGTCCGTCCTCCAAACAGGCTCAACAACTCGTCAATCAATCGGCGCTGCGCGGCGTGCCGCGATACTACCGCCTCGAAAATGTGCGCGTTGCTGATCTTCTTCACACGCCGCAACACTTTCTTCCGTTCCATGCGATACATCGTCGTTTGCACCGTGGTATAAGCCGGCCGGTCACGCTCCGGAAATGCTTCCTGAATCTCTCGAATCGAAGCCGCTCCCCGATTCCACAGCGCCTCCATAATTTGCAGTTCCAATTTTGTCAGTTTCGGCAAGCTCACAAAAATCGCTCCTACTACATCTGTTTGTTTTTCTACTACACGTGTCTTTATCTGTCAAGAAGAAACTTGCCAGGCAAAAACGCATGCCATCGGATGATCCCGGCGAATTGGCCTATCGCCTATGCCTGGCAACGTGCCGAATACAGCTCGATTGGTCTATAATGCGCCGCCGGTGAGAAAGATCGTCTGAGCAAGAACCAGCAAATCAGTGCGGAGGAAGCGTAGCCATGAACTCGGCGAAGGCGCGGAAATCTGTATCAACAGCAAGGAATTGTCGTCGGTCCAATTGGAATCAGACGCTCCTGCTGGTCGCATCGGGAATCTTCGTAGCGAGCCTCGCCGCGCAAACGCCCAGCCGCTCAACAAACGCAGACTCGCCCGCTGCCGCGTCCTCAGATGCCCGAACTCCGATCGCACCGACGCCTGTCACCACTCCCAACTACGCCCTCGAAGCCCGCTTCCTCCCCGACAGCGTCAATAAACTCGTCTTCGATCTCTCCGTCACGCCCCACTGGTTCACTCTCTCCGACAAATTCTGGTACAGCTACCGCACCACCGACGGCACCCACTACTACATCGTAGACCCCGCAAAAAAATCCAAGACTCCGCTCTGGGACAACGCCAAAATCGCCGCCACTCTTTCCACACTCACAAATTTTCCCTACGACGCCCAGCACCTCCCCATCAAGCGCCTCCGCCTCGTCGACAAAGACACCCACATGCGTTTCGAAGTCGAAATCCGCAAAGATGGCGTCGTCCCCAACGAGCCCGAGAAAAAACAGGACGACGGCAGCCAGCAAGGCAACGAAAGTGAAATCAAGCAGAACGAAGACAAACAAAAGGAAGAAAAACAATCCGACCAGACTCAACGCGGCGCGCGCCCAGGCCAACCGCCCGAACCTCCCGAAGAACCTCGCATCCTCGTCTTCGATTACGATCTCGCCACCGCCAAACTCACGCGCCTCGATAACGCCGAGCCCATGCGCAAAAAACCCATGTGGGCTTCCGTCTCCCCCGACGAAAAAACCGTCGTCTTCGCCCGCGCCCAGAATCTCTACATGATGGACGCCACCAGCTACGCCAAAGCCCTCAAAAAAGCCGGCGACACCACCATCGTCGAAACGCAACTGACCACCGACGGCATCGATAAATTTGGCTACGCCCGCCGCATCCTCCCCGAACAGGAAGACGAACTAAAAAAAGAAGACAAGGGCGACACCAATAAAACCGGCATCCGCGCTCCCGCGATCACCATTCACTGGTCCAAAGACTCAAAAAAATTCGCCGTTCAACGTGAAGACACTCGCAAAATCCTCGATTTCTGGGTCATCCACTCCCTCACCAACCCACGCCCCATTCTCGAAACCTATCCCTACCCGCTTCCCGGCGAAGAAAACATGCCCCTCTCTCAACTCGAAATCCTCGACGTCGCCACCAAACAACTCGTCGTGGTCCAAGCCAAGAATTTCCCCTCGCGACAACTCCGCATCGCCGACGCCGCGCAAACCGAGCGCGATCGTGAAGAACTTCGCCAGGAACAGGAAGGCATGCAAGAAGGAGGCCAAATGCCCCTCACGCGCGTCAGCCCCCGCTGGCTCTCCGACACTTCCGACAAACTCTACTTCACCGCCATCAATCGTGATTTTCGCAAAATCGACGTCTGCGTCGCCGACACCGCCACCGGCGCCTCCAAAACCCTCATCGAAGAGCGCTCCAATGTCTGGCTCACTCCCAAGCCGCTTCGCCTCGTTGCCAACGGCCAGGAATTAATCTGGTGGTCCGAACGCGACGGCTGGGGCCATTTCTATCTCTTCGATTCCGCTGGCAAACTCAAGAATCAAATCACCTCCGGCGAGTACGTCACCGATCAAATCATCTCTCTCGACGAAAAATCCCGCACTCTCTTTTTCACCGCCAACGGCCGCGAACACAACGAAGATCCCTACTACACGCATCTCTATCGCATCAATCTCGACGGCTCCGGTCTCCAACTCCTCTCTCCCGGCAATTTTTCTCACGTCTTCAGCGCTCCCGACTCCGGCAAATTTTTCGCTGACACTTACTCCCGCGTCGACACCGCCCCCAAATCCTCCCTGCTCGACCCACAAGGCGCCCCGCTCCTCGACCTCGAAACCGCCGACATCTCGCAACTCCTCGAAGCCGGCTTCAAATTTCCCGAAATTTTCCACGTCAAAGCCGAAGACGGCATCACCGACCTCTACGGCATCATGTACAAGCCCTCCGACTTCGATCCCACGCGCAAGTATGCGGTCATCGAATACGTCTACCCCGGCCCGCAGGTCGAACAGGTCAACAAAACCTTCTCTCCCAAGAGTCCCAACGTCCCGCTCTCTCAACTCGGCTTCATCGTCGTCGAAGTCGGCAACCGCGGCGGCAGCCCGCAACGCAACAAGTGGTATGACAGCTTCGGCTACGGCAATCTGCGCGATTACGGCCTCGCCGACAAAAAAGTTGCCGCCGAACGACTCGCCGCCATGCACCCCTACATCGACCTCTCCCGCGTCGGCATGTGGGGACATTCCGGCGGCGGCTTCATGACCGCCGCGGCCCTCCTGCAATATCCCGACTTCTACAAAGTCGGCTGGTCCGAATCCGGCAATCACGACAACAACGTCTACAACCGCGACTGGAGCGAGAAATACCACGGCGTCCGCGAAGAAGCTCAAAAAGACGGCACCGAAAAATTCATCTACGACATCGACAAAAATTCCGAACTCGCCAAAAATCTAAAAGGCCATCTCATGCTCACCACCGGCGATATGGACGAAAACGTCAGCATGGTCAACACTATGCGCCTCGCCAACGCCCTCATCCGCGCCGACAAGCGCTTCGAAATCCAGATCTACCCCGGCATGCGCCACTCCTACATGCCCATCGTCAGCTACGTCGACATGGCCCGCGGCGACTTCTTCGCCCACTGGCTCCTCGGCTCCTACGACACCCGCCCTGACATCCTCGAACTCCAAAACCAACATCAAGCCACCCCCAGCAAAAAATTCAAAGAATAGTTCTCAACCTGTAGGGGCACGTTACATCGTGCCCTTCTTCGCCCGACGTTATCCCGTGTAGGGGCGCGCTTCAGCGCGACCCGGTTTGCTTTCACCTGTCCCCACGTGCAGGTTTGCAACTGCGCAAGTCACACTTTTTTGGCATTGCACGAGTTTGCGCCGCGCCACTAGAGTTGACGTACATTGGTCCCTCCCACCCTGGACCCAATCATCTTCTTGTGTGCATTCATGGAGGGATTATGTGGAACAAGCAGCAAACGCAAGCCGAGCCCCCTGCGCCGTCAACCACCGCTCAGGTGCCATCATCCAACGTCACAGCCTTCAGCCCGCCTTCTTCTCCGTCACGTTCGATGAGTCCCAAGCCTTTTAGTGCTTCGCGCCTGGGCTCCAGTCTGCAAATCAAAGGGCACATAACGGGAAGCGAAGACTTGCACATTGACGGCATCGTCGACGGCCCCATTTCGCTCACCGGCCACGAACTTACCGTGGGCCCCAATGCCCAGCTCCATTCTGAAATCCACGCCGGCGAAGTCATCGTCTACGGCAAGGTCGTCGGCAATGTCCATTCGCGTGGCCGGGTTGACATCAAGCAGGACGGCTCCGTCACCGGCGACATCGCCTCCGCGCGCATCAGCATCGAAGATGGCGCCCATTTCAAGGGCCGCATCGAAATCGATCCAGCCAAATCCCAAGTAGCCGCAGATTAACTCAGCGCCGCTGCATTCTTGCGTGGTTCAAGCGCCGAGGCCGAGGCCACCAAACAAAGATCAACAAGCTTCTGCGCGAAGCCATGGACGCAAAGAAGCGGCGTAACGCGCGAGCGAAAGCAAGTGATCGGACCGATGGCCGGCACGAACGCCAGTTCGGTGACGAGTACAGAGACGGGGCCAGACGTCCTTGAAATACCGCGTTGATTTATTACTGTAGGCGATATAATCGCGTTGTGTAGTAGAGTTGGCTCTTATAGTTTCCCTGAAGAGCCTCGCCAAGGCCGTTTTCTGTCTGGATTTGTCTGCCAACGACGCCGCGGGGCGGCGCAGCCAGAGCCAACGCAGAGCGTCCCAGGCGACTTTCCCGGAAAAATCCATGGGCCCATCCAATAAAAAGCAAACTTCCGCGGCTAAATCAAATTCGACTGACGGCGTTACAAAGATCCGGCGCTTGGGGCGATTTTTCGTCCTCTCCACCCCTTGCGCAACGATTCTAATGCTGCTTTGCCTTGGACTGGCTACCACAGCGCGCGCCGACACTATTTCCGGGACAGTCAAAGACTCCTCCGGAGGAGCCGTGGCGGGAGCGCGCATCGAAATTACCGCCGGCAGTCTGTCTCAGCCGATCGTACTTACGTCGGATGAATCCGGGAAATTTGTCGCGCCCAATCTGACTCCAGGAAAATACTCCGTCAAGGTGACGAAGGATGGTTTCGACAGCGTGGTCACGACGGTGGAGTTGAGCGGTACGGCAGAAATTGCGGTCAGTCTTAAAATCGCCGCGCAGCAGACCAGAGTCACCGTCACCGAGAAAAGCATGGCATACGCAAACTCGGATGCCATCTACCGTCAACTCCGGGACCTCGGGTTGGGTGACACTTATCGCTGCGAAAACTACTCCCTGATATTGGATGTCGGAACGTTCCAGTTGAAATCCGGAACGATCACACTGCTCGGCCCCGTCAATAACATGGTGACTGGCGCCATTTTTGTTGGTCAGGGACACTTCACACTCAAGCCGCCCCCGGGTCTTGATACCACCGAACTGGCCCGCCGGTCCGGAGGCCCGACTGCCGAGGAAGATTTCTCCGATGTGGTGTTTCGATTTACCAGCAAGCTGTACCCGCGAATCACCGCGGCGCTCAGCGCGAAGACAGAGACGCCTGCCGAAGCGTCGGCCGCCTTTCAGCGCTGGAAAGACAAAGTCCGGCACCGCAATGAAGTACCTGAAGGCTTCACGCAAGCGATTCTCGAAGGCGAGACCATCGACAATGTAGACGCGGACATGCTCGAGGCCATCTACAATCCAAATCACCCTTCGTTCATTAACGCGTACATGCGCGGCTCACCGCACAAAGACCTGCGTTTCTTTATCCGCACGCGGGTCGGCGCGCTTCCGCAGATGGATTCACCCGAGGAAGTGGCGCTTATCAATTGCGATGCCGGGGGCCTGAACGACGGCATTTGGTACTCCCAACACCTAACTTCGGAGTTGAAAGCGGGAACCGCAAACTCCCGCGAGGATCGGCGGCTCTTTGCCACCAAGCGCTACAACATTGAAACGGTAATTGCCAAGAACGACCATCTCTTCAGCCGCGCCACAATTAGCTTTGAACCGCTGATCGCCGGAGAACGCGTCTTGAAATTCGGACTGCTGCCCACCCTGCGGGTCACGCGCGTCACCGACCAGAATGGACAGGACATCCATTTCATTCAGGAAAACAGAAAACAAGATGGGTCATTCTACGCCGTGCTGGACGAAGCCCCGCCGCTGGGCCACGAACATTCGATCACCGTGGAGTATGCCGGCGACAAAGTTCTCTATAACGCTGGCAGCGGGAGTTACTACGTCGGCGCGCGCGAATCGTGGTATCCGAATCTCAACGGTTTCGGCGAAAAAGCCCTTTACGATCTGACCTTCAAAGTTCCGCACGCCAATATGGTGATCAGCGTCGGCAAGCTGGCGGGCGAAACCACGGAGGAAGGTTTTGCCGTTTCGCACTGGGTCACACCGGTGCCGGTGGCGACCGCCGGCTTTAATTATGGCCAGTACAAAAAGATCGATTATCCCGACGCCGTCACGCACTACGAGATCTCCGGATATTATCTGACCGAATTGCCCGATAGTTTGAGACGCTTTGAGCAGACTGCGTTCCTCAGCTCCATGTCCCCGTCGGCCATGACCAAGTATGCGCTGGACCAAACGCGTGCCCAGATGCAAGTGTGCACCATATTTTTTGGCAAAGGTCCCTACGAAAACGTGTACATCACCGAACAACCGAACTTCAACTTTGGCCAGTCGTGGCCTAATTTAGTGTATCTGCCCATTTCCGCCTACATCGACTCCACGCAGAGATGGATGATGTTTGGCCACATCGACACAAAGTTCAACGGATTCGTACAGGAAGTTACGCCGCATGAGGTCGCTCACCAGTGGTTCGGGCACGCCGTCGGCTGGGCCTCCTATCATGACCAGTGGCTTTCGGAAGGCTTTGCGGAATTTGCCGCGGGATTGTTTTTGCAGCAGGCTATGGGAGGTAACTGGAAAAAGGACTACCTGGACTTTTGGGAACGGCAGCGGACTCGCATCCTCGATAAAAACAACTACGGCGCCTCTCCAAACGACGCCGGCCCCCTGTGGTTGGGATTGCGGCTCATCTCTCCGAAGTCCGAACAGGCCTATCAAGGTGTGACCTATTCAAAAGGCGCGTACGTGCTGCAGATGCTGCGATCGCTGATGTGGGACGACAACCCAACGAACGGAAATCACGACCAGCCCTTCATCGACATGATGCATGATTTTATTGACACCCATCGTAACGCCCCGGCTTCGACGGAATCGTTCAAGGCCATCGCCGAAAAGCACATCACCAAGCAGATGGACATTCAGCATGGCCACCTCGATTGGTTTTTCAACGAGTGGGTCTACGGCACGCAGGTTCCCCGCTATAGCTTCAAATATGACTTGAAGCCGGGCGAGGCCGGGAAAATCAAGGTCCACGCGGAAATCACGCAAAGTGAAGTGGATGAACACTTCGTGATGTTTGTCCCGATGTTCGCCGATTTTGGAAATGGCATGAGCCGCCTTGCGCAGGCCGAGCTCGTCGGAAACTCCACGCGAGCCCTCGACTTTACTCTGGACAAGCAGCCCAAGAAAATCGTGTTAAACGCCTACAAGGATGTGCTCGAGCGCTGAAAGCGAAGAGCCTGGCAATACACGATTGAGGGACTCCCCAGAAGTTTTGTCTACGATCGCGACGGTAAACTCGTCGCCGAAGCCATCGACATGCGAACAAAAAAGCAGTAACTCTTAGACTTTTCAACCTTCCACTGCACTATGCTTGACACCGCTTGTCCATGTTTTACAATATCCTTATGCGCACCGCCAAAACCATCTCCATTACCCTCCCACCCGAACTCCTCGCCAAGGCCCAAGCACTGGCCACCCGCGAACACCGCACCATGAGCGAACTCTTCCGCGAAGCCCTGCGCCATTACATGACGCCCGACCCCGACTGGCAAAATCTCCTCTCCCGCACCCGCGCCCGCGCCCGCGGCAAAAAACTCGGCATCACCACCGAAGCCGATGTCGAACGCCTCTCCGACGAATACCGTCGCGCCAAGCGGCGATGAACCGCATCATTCGGTCTTTTGCCACTGCCCACCACGCACCGTCATTTCGAACGGAGCAGGCCGACGCCTTTTCTTCCCATTTTGCTCCTGCAAAATGGTCGGCCTGCGCAGAGAGAAATCTCTCTGCGTGTTTGGCGCTCGCAGTCCGAATTATCTCCGCCCGCAAAGCGATACCCCAAGAAAGGAGGATGTATGAAGAAGCTCACCAAAAAGCAGACCAAAGAACTAGCCGCCCTCGCCCGCACACCCATCCACCGTCATTTCGAACGGAGCAGGCCGACGCTTCTTCTTTCCATTTTGCTCCTGCAAAATGGTCGGCCTGCGCAGTGAGAAATCCCTCTTCGTCTTGACGTAATGTCGTCCGAATCATCTCCGCGCCCAAGGCCACACCCCAAGAAAGGAAAATGTACGAGGAAGCTCACTAAAAAAGCAGGCCAAAGAACTAGCCGCCCTCGCCCGCACACCCACCACGCACTGTCATTTCGAACGGAGCAGGCCGACGCTTCTTCTTTCCATTTTGCTCCTGCAAAATGGTCGGCCCGCGCAGTGAGAAATCTCTCTTCGCTTTGAGTGTATGAGGAAGCCCACTAAAAAGCAGGCCAAAGAAATAGCCGCCCTGGCGCGTATGCCGGACGAGAAAATCGATCTCAGCGACGCGCCCGAGATTCGCAACTGGAGAGGCGCCGTAGTCGGAAAGTTCTACCGCCCAATCAAACGCCGTTGACGAACTCCCTGTCTGCCGCCAAGAAGAAAAGTCACGGTTCCCCAAGCGCCCCCAGCCTAGAGGCAAGCGGCATCGTTCCACCTCATAAGCCATTGATATTCCACGATCTTAGGTAACATAATAAAAATATAATATCACGTTGACAGGAGCGCCGTTGACATATAATATTTTTGTGATATCATGAACCCGTGGATTTTCATGGACTTCTTGGAGGCAGATGGCGAAAACACAATTCTCGCCTGGTTGGATTCTCTCCGGAAAGACAGGCGCGGTGAACCCAGGGCTAAAATCAAGATCAACACCAGAATACAGTTTCTCGAGGCAACCGAAAACTGGCATTGGCCTCCGCAGCAGATCTCTTGCCTTGAATGTCATAAACGAATTTACGAACTCCGCGTGGTTCACAAGAATATTCAATACCGGCCGCTAGGCTGCTACGGACCGGGAGAAAAGGAATTCACTTTATTGGTGGGGGCTCGTGAGGAAAACAACGGCTTCAGGCCAAGGGAGGCTCCGAGAATCGCCGAACAGAGACGTTCGATCATTTTCAACGACCGGAGAAGGGTGTGCAAACATGACTTCAGTTAAACAGCAATTACGTCGGAATCTCCGAAGGGACGCAGCATATCGGAGGGCCTTCGTCTGTGAACACGTAGATCAGAACATTCCCTTTCAAATTCGAGCGAACCGCGAGCATCGCGGATGGACTCAGGCAGACCTCGGGAAGAAAGCCAAGATGGCCCAAGCACGGATTTCTTTGTTGGAAGATCCCAACTACTCAAGGTTCACAATCTCGACCCTGAAACGGTTGGCCGCAGCTTTCGATACTGGATTGCATATTGCCTTTGTTCCAGTCTCAGCCGTACTGGATCGGTCTGTGAACCTTGCGAACCATCTGGTATCGCCTTCTGCGGATGAGGATTCGGGGTTGGACGACGAAACTGAAAGCACGACCGCTGAGGTCGCTGGGAGCATCCCACTGTCGTTCGAATCGCGTGTTCCCTCGCTGACCGCGACAAGTCTCCAAATGATGAGTGCACCTGGCCGACAGCGGCAACCTGGTCCCGGAGGCTCTGCGATCGCGCAACTCTATCCGCGCTCGTTTGGGGGTTCTAGTCCCGCGTGGTTAGCGCAAATTACCGATTCGCAGACGCTGGGCACTGCCAAGTGCGCACTTGTTCCTTGACGCAAACCGGTGAGGTAAATCGATGGATCTACTAAATGTGGTGAAGGCTAGGTCGGTCTGGCTGTTCGACATCAATGATCTGAATCCGCGCGGCAAGAGTGTCTTCCCGGAGCTAATAGATTGGCTTAAGGACAACTACAGCTTCTCTAAAGTTCCGAGTTCGCCGGCGGATTTCGACGAGACAAAAGCGCTAGCCTTCCTCGACGGTCACTTTCAAGCGAAAGAGGAGATCTTCTTAAGCGTTGACCTGCGAATTTACAACGACGGGCTAATTGCCGACACCAGAGCGTCGACAAAAGACACGGACGCATTCCTCGCGGATGTTTTGGACTCGGCGATGCGGGAATTTACCCTAGCCCATGGTTCCGAGATCAACAGAAGAACGTTGTATGTGAGCGAACTAACGGTGCGTTCTAGCCGCTCGTTGGACGGACTGAACCCGGGCCTACTTGATTTCTGCAAGAGAATCTCCGTTCTACTGGGTATTGAGAACAAGGCTCCGTTTGAAACATTCGGTATCAGTTTTTGGAACGACCCAGCATTGCCAACTGGATTACAGCATTTCAGACTGGAAAGAAAAGTAGGGGTGCCATTTTCCGAAAATCGGTACTATTCAATCGCTCCACTCCAAAGTGATGACCATCTAGCTCTACTAAAAGAATTCGAGAGCTTACTAGGGGGGTAGATCGGAAGCGGCGTGATTGCGAGATTCGGCGGGTGCGTAAAGGGCAAACACGATCGGGAGGCCTGAAATGACACGAGTCAAGATTGAGCAAGTGATAGATCATTTGAGCAGCGGAATGCGTAAAGCGCTCGCAGATGCGGTGGCCCAAGTCATACCTGGCAAAGATTTCGACGACCGCGAGCTCTTCAGAGCGTTCAGGCGCGCCGTCGGCCGCAAGTGCTCCGCGTGGGAGAGAGTACCCAGCCACTACGTCAAGGTTGACTGAGGGAACTACTCATCCTGTTCTCGCTGAGCATAGTATCCATCTCGGCTGGCGGCTGAGCCTCACGATCTGGATTTTCACTTTTGGGTGCCGTATTCTTGCGCTTTTGGTTCACGCAAGGGTGCGGGTTTTGAGCCTTCCTCGGCCATCGGACCCACTTCTCTATCCGCTCCCTTTTCTTATACTTACGATTTATCTTGACAAGTAGGTAAATATATCATATAATTCGGTGTGAAGATTAGATACAACTCGTTCCTCCCGCCTCCGTCGCAGAACTCCTCGCTTTCCTTCCTGTCCTCCCCTTTAACTGCAACACTTGCAGGCCCCTCCGCAACTGTTGATTCTAAGCAACTTAAAAAATCCCTAAACCCTTTAAATGCAACACTTACAAAAAACGCAGGGTGGCATCCTCGCGCGCCTTTGCACGAAGCGTCCGTATCTTACACGAACGAATCGCCGCAACCCCTTTCCCATCAAGCCCGTACGCACTCTCTCCGTACACAACGGGGGTGTGGGGTGCCCCTCGATAAGGACGAAGGCGTTGTCAAGGCACAAAACTCCTGTGCAGTGGTTTTCCACCGCTTGCGTGTCAGAGTGGTGGAGGACCGAAGCTCTGAAACTCTCACGGTGAATCAGCTTGCGGCGGCCCGCTTCCATCAAGTCGTTCCGCCAACCATCGATACGGCCTAACTGCGACCATGATTCTTCTATCCGAACCCCGATTTGCATCGGGGCGAGAGCGCCCAATCAACACTACGGTCTAGCTTGCGCTGACCAGCGGCACCCGCGAGCTGCTCTCGACACGAACGACCCCTGGATACCCTTGGTTAGTGCGTAGCATCCAGTAGAGTCGAATCGCCAATTTCCTCGCTGCCGCCACTTTGGCAACGCCCTTCGCTTTCGTGTGGCAGCGATGCACATACTCACTGCGAAATCCCGGATCGTAGCGCACTGCATTCTGCGCCGCCTCCACCAGCAGCATACGCAGGAAGCGGTTCCCCTGCTTGCTGATCGACCCCAGCCGCTGATGCCCGCCCGAACTGTATTCCCGCGGAATCAGCCCCAGATAACTCGCCACCTGCTTGCCGCGCTGGAACCGGTTCACATCACCCATCGTCAGCACAAACGCGATCGACGTGATCGGCCCCACGCCCGGCTGCGTCATCAGCAAGCGCGCTC
>DASXMM010000095.1:0-5299 GCA_036495665.1 Candidatus Acidiferrum sp.
ACATGGCTTCGTTCACCACCACGGCGAACGGTTCGTATTCGGAGGGAAGCACCATCAGGTCCGCGGCAGTATAGACAGCCGGAAGCTGCGTCTGGTTTACGAAGCCCAGAAAGCGAACCCGTTCCGCGATACCCAAAGTGCTTGCCAGTGCCTCGAGTTCCTCACGAAGCGGACCTTCTCCCACGATAACGAGCAACGCATCGGGAAGTTTCGCTTCAGCAACCGCCTTCAGCAAATCGCCCGGCCGCTTCCACGGCTGCAGCTTCGCGCAAAAAAGAATGACCGCATCCGAGTCCGAGGCTCCCCAACTCGCGCGCACGGCGGCCCGATCCACCGCTGCAGACCGCCGCATCCACCAATCGTTGTCCACGCTGTACGGTGTCAGCGTCACGCGCTCCGCGGGCAAACCGAGCGACACCATCAAATCCCGCGCGCCCGAAGACGGAACTATCACCTGATCCGCAAGCCGAAACAATCGCGGCCACAAAATTTTCTTAACCGCGCTCTTCCAGTTTGCCCCATCTCGCGGAGCCAGCGTGATCGCATCCGTCCCAAACAAAAAAGCCGCGCCGGAAGACTTCGCGGCCCGGCAGACAATCCAAAACGTCGCCCGCACATACCCGACAAAACAAAGCACCGCGTCGTAATGACCTTCGCGAATCAGGTTCGCCAATCCCGGATTGCGCAGCCCAAAGAACGATTCGTCGCCCGAACCGCGATTCGGCACATGCGACCACGAATATCCCCCAAGCAAAGGCACATCCCACTGCACGGTAGCGCCAAACTCCGGATCGTGTCCCGCTTCCGCCCCGCGCAAACTGCAATACGCCACATGCAGATCGAATCCGGGATGCGCCGCCATCCGCCGAAAAATAGGCGCCATATATTGGACCGGGTGGGTACCGACAGCCAGGACGCGATAGCGCCGGTCAGCCATGGCAGGACCGCGCAATTAGGACGCAAAATTCGGCGAAATTAGGGAAGCGGTTCAAGCGCAAACAGGTGCCCCGGCAGCGAGTATACCCGGTTTCGCGGGCGCGAAGGCTGTGCTAAACTGGCCCAGTTCCGCAGGGGTTTGCGGTTTACCCTAATCTCCGCACAGTTAAGCCCCGCCGAGCGGGGTAACGTCAGCTAACCGCCATTTACGTGGCGCGCGGCCGCACGAAATTTCACCCGACGTGAATCCCGCCAATCCGGGGAGCACGCAAAAAAGAGGATTCCTCATGTCTGGGCACTCAAAATGGGCCACGATTAAGCACAAGAAGGGCGCTACGGACGCCAAACGTGGCCGCGTATTCACGCGCATCATTCGCGAAATCACCATCGCGGCGCGCATTGGCGGGGGTGAACCGGGATCCAATCCGCGCCTCCGAACTGCGATCCTGGCCGCCAAGGGCGCGAACATGCCCAACGAAAACGTCGAGCGCGCTATCTTGCGCGGCACCGGCCAGCTCGAAGGCGAGCAGTATGAAGAAGTCACCTTCGAAGGCTATGGACCGGGCGGCGTGGGCATGCTGATCGAAGCGGTCACCACGAACCGCAACCGTATCGTCGGCGAATTTCGCCACCTGATGAGCAAGAACGGTGGTAACCTCGCCGAAGCCGGCGCTGTCGGCTGGATGTTCCATCGCAAGGGCGAAGTTGTCGTCCCTAAGGAAGCGGCCAGCGAGGACAAAATGATGGACATTGTTCTCGAAGCGGGCGCGGATGATTTGAAGGATGACGGCTCGGGCTGGTACATCGTGACGCCGCCCGAAGCTCTCGAAAAAGTGAAGGAAGCCCTGACCAAAGCAGGCATCACTCCGACTTCAGCAGAAATCGCCATGGTCCCGCAAAATTACATCAAGCTCACCGGCCAGCAAGCCTCGCAGATGGTGCGGCTCATCGAAGCCCTGGAAGAGCACGACGACGTCCAGCACGTCTACGCCAACTTCGACATCGACGAGTCGGAAATTCAGGAAGCCGTGGGCGCGAATTAGTAGGACGGACACTCCTGTCTGTCCCTCTTTCTTTTCCTTGTCTCGAATTTATTTCTCGTGACGGTCGTTCCCGGAATCGGAACGGCCGTTTTTTTCATGGAAACTCGCCGACAAAGCTCTGGCAGCCACGCCACGAACGCCGTAGACTTAGGTCGATGAAATCCGCAAGTCCAGCCGCTGCGTCCGCCCTCAGGAACGGCTCTTTCCGTGTCCTCGGCGTCGACCCCGCTTCCGCAGGCCCCACCGGATACGGTATCGTCGAGAGCGACGGCCGCCACTGCCGCATGCTGCATTATGGTGCATTGAAAGTAGCCCCGGCCAGGCAGAAAGAATGTCTCGGCGCTGTGCTCCAGGATGTCCATGCTCTGCTTTGCCGCCTGATGGACGAATTCTCTCCCGACGCTCTCGCCGTGGAATCCGTCTTCACCGCGCTCAACATGAGAACTGCACTGCGCCTCGCCGAAGTTCGCGGCGTGGTCCTGCTTGCTGCTGCGCAGCGCGGCGTCACCGTGCACAGCTATTCGCCGCGCGAAGTCAAAGCTTCCGTCGCCGGCTACGGCCAGGCCGACAAAAAGCAGATGCAACTGATGGTCCGCGCTCTCCTTGCAATGAACGAAACGCCGGAGCCTTCCGATGCCGCCGACGCGTTAGCGGTGGCTTTGTGCCATTTGCAGGCGGAGCAAACTCGCCATCGCTTCGGGCTGCCGGAGAAAACCGCGGGCGCCCATTTGCGCTCCGAATCCTTGGCCGCAAGATCCCCGCTCGCACGCAACAGCGTAACGCCGAACATGCGCCGTGCATCGTAAAGATAGATGAAGCCAGCTCTTCTTCGGTTCGTTCTTTTTGCCGGGCTCGCCAGCGCGCTCGTTGGCGCACCCGCTCTCGGCGCGCGGCCCTCGCCAGCGACCGTGACGTCAGCGACCGCGACGTCACCAGCCCCGGTACACGCCAAGCTTTCCTATCGCCGCATCTTCAAATCCAGCTCGCCCGAACTCATTGAGATCGTCGTCCATGACGATTCCGACGCGGCCACCTTCGAAATCCGCCAACTCGATGAAGACCCCGGAGCCCTGCCGTTTGAGGTGAGCGCCCCATTGCGCGGCAAAATGTTCGAACTGGCCGCCGATCTGAAGAATTTTCAAGGACAGGACCTCGACGTCCATCGCCGTATCGCGAATCTCGGCGAAAAATCCTTCCGTTGGGAAAAAGGCTCCGAAGTCCACGAAACGAAATTCAATTACACGCTGAACTCCCCCGCCTCGCAGTTGATGCAAATTTTCGAAGGTCTCGCGCGCCAGCAGGAACTTGTCACCCTGCTCGAACGCCGCATGAAGTACGACCGCCTCGGCATCAACGACGCCCTGCTGCAATTCGAAACCGACCTCAATCACAAATTGCTGCCCGAACCGCAGCGCGCCCTTCCGGCGCTCGATCAAATCGCCGGCGATTCCCGCTTCGTCGATGTCGCCCGCCAACGAGCCCGCGCTCTCGCCGAACGCATTCGCCATCCAAGCTGACTTTGGAGTGCGGCAGCCCAGTTGCCGCTTTTCTTCGGAGTCTTTGTTTCGCGAATCCGTATTCGTTTCAGTTGCTCAGGTTCCACTGCCGCGGTTTGCTCGCGGCATTCAATTCCGGCGATTCCTTCAGCAACTTCAGCGGAAACAAAGCCGTCTTACCGTAATGTTCGCCTTCTAGAATGCGCGCCTGGCAGCGCGCAAGCGCCTGCTCTACCTCCAAAATCCTCAGCGGCGTTCCTTCCGCCACCATCATTAATTTTTGCGACGCGATCATCAGCGACAGTCCGACATCGTCATTCGCCGTATCCAGCTTCTGTCTCTCCGCCGCGGTGGGAGCATCCGTTGCCAGCAAAGCGAACGAATGCCCATGTTCGCAGCATAATTTCGCGACGCGCCCGACCCATGGCGACACACCTGCGTCAGCCGTTGTCGTTGAAGTCGAACGCGCAGGCGCCATAAGCGCTCCAGACCCGGTAGCCTTTGTGGCAGCCGCGGCAGGCGCCTTAACCGCCACTAGAAACCGATATCCTCTCTTCGGCAGCGTCTCCACAAATCGCGGCTTCTTCTTGTCGTCCCCCAGCGCCTGCCGCAATTTCTTAATCGCCGTGTTCACGCTGTGATCGAAATCCACAAACGTATCCGCCGGCCACAACCGCTTCTGCATCTCTTCGCGGGTCACCACTTCGCCGGCGCTCTCGAGCAGCATCGCAAGTACCTGAAACGGCTGGACTTGCAGTTTAACTTTTCGCCCGGCCTTGTACAGCTCCTGCGCGCGCAGGTCCACCTCAAACCCTTCAAATCGCACCAGATTCGCGGAGCGCGCAGCCGTCGGCATCTCAATCTTCCTTTTTGTCCACGAAACTATACCACTCCTCCGCAACATTTTAGCCGCCTCGCCGCCCGGTAACCTCCGTATTTCTGTCCACTTACTTGTTCACTCACAGTCGCCCCGCAGTTCACCTCGCGTGCATTGTCCTTCTTTCGGCTTTGCGCGAAAGTGCACACCATGATGACGCGCTGAACAAACGAACGAACCGAGCCAAAGATAGGTCAGCCCGGTCGCCGTCAGCGAAATCGAAAGAGGAGGGTCCCATGAAAACGAGAATGATGGTTATGGCAGCTTTGGTCGCGGTAGCGATGCTCGCATCCACTCGGGTGGCCCAAGCGCAAGATCAGAATCAGATGCTTATCAAAGTGCCGTTTGACTTTGTTGCTGGCAACAAAACGCTTCCCGCCGGCGAGTATGCTGTCAAGTCTGTCGGCCCCACGAACATGCTTATCCTTGTTGATCGCACAGACTCCACTTCGTCCGCATTTTTGCCCACGCAGGCCGCCGTCTCGACCGAACCTCAAATCGAGTCCAAGCTTGTCTTCAACCGCTACGGCAACCGCTACTTCCTCGCGCAGGTCTGGACCGCTGGCAACTCCAGCGGCCGCCAACTCATCAAGTCTAACCGCGAAAAGGAAGTTTCTCTGACGGCAAGCATCGAGACCGAGGGTCAAGTGATCCTGGTCGCCGGCCTCGCCCGTACAACCCGCTGACCCCAACCCCGCCTTATCCCCTGCAAGCCACCGGGAATCCGGAACCCCACTCCGGATTCCCGGCCCCGTTTTTAGGCCCCGCCCTTAAGCCCGGCTCCCACGCATGCGTTACTTAGCCACCCCCGCGGACGTATACTTAGGCAAGACCCCACCATGGCTCAGGCGACCACAATGAACTTCAAAGAGGCCGTGGCCATTGCCACGAGCAGCCTCTGGGCGCACAAACTGCGCAGCATCCTGACCCTCATTGGCGTAGTCATC
>DASXMM010000096.1:0-9526 GCA_036495665.1 Candidatus Acidiferrum sp.
CACGTTCCCGATAGCCACATGAACGCGTTTGCCCGGTTAAAGCTCGCGCTCACAGAAGACAAGCCGACGATCAAGCCTTACGATGAAGCGGCTTGGGCCGAACTGGCCGATGCAAAAATGCCCATCGAAGTTTCTCAAACATTGTTGGATTCCGTGCACGCGCGCTGGGACCGTTTGTGGCGGTCGTTGAAGACGGAGGACTTCGCGCGCAAATTGGTGCACCCAGATCACGGGGACCGCACCGTCGATTGGATCCTTTTCGTTTATGAATGGCACGGAAAACACCATACCGCTCACATCAGCGAATTGCGGAAACAAAAAGGCTGGTGACCGACGCAATGGTCAGTTTCCGGATGTTCACCGCTACAAACTGGCCTGACGTGACTAAATGAACCGATGGAATATTCCTGCATCGCTTGAAGACAAGGTTAGGAAGCGGAACAAAAACTGCGTTTATTGCCGCAAGGTGCTGAAGGAACACTCAAGCGCAAAAAGCGCACGGAAGAACACGGCCACATGGGAACACATCGACAATAATGTTAAACATCTAGGAGCAAACGTCGTCAGGTGCTGCGGCGCGTGCAACTCAAGCAAAGGCCCGAAAACACTTTTAAAGTGGTTTGAATCCGAATATTGCAGGGAGAAGAACATAAACGAGAGAACCGTTTCGGGCGCAGTCAAGGATTGGTTGAAACAAAATAAATACTGATAAGTTGACCGTCATAACCGGCGGCGAGTGGCGAAGCGTGCGGCGGGTCGTGTAGGATGATTTAGTACACGAGGAGAATGCATGAGTCGACCATCAGGGACGTACGCGATTTTCGAGACTTCGCAGGGAAATATTGTCGTAAAACTGCTGGAAAAAGAGGCACCGAAGACTGTTGAGAATTTCGTCGGGCTTGCCGAGGGCACGAAAGAATTTACCGACGAGAGCACGGGGAAGAAACAGAAAAAGAATTATTACGACGGGCTTGTCTTCCATCGCGTGATTCCGGATTTCATGATCCAGGGCGGCTGCCCACAGGGGACGGGCCGCGGCGGACCGGGGTACAAATTCGCAGACGAATTTCATCCTTCCTTGAACCATTCGAAGGCTGGCAAACTGTCGATGGCCAATGCCGGGCCGGGGACGAACGGCAGCCAATTCTTCATCACTGTGGCGGCGACGCCGTGGCTCGATAACAAGCACAGCATCTTCGGAGAGGTGGTCGAAGGGCAAGACGTAGCCAACAAAATTTCCAAATTGCCGCGCGATTCGAGCGACCGGCCCAAAACCCCCGTGGTACTTCAGAAAGTGCGCATCGAGCGCGTCCCCTAAACGCGCCGTATGTCGATGCTGACTCCCCAGCGCGCTCTGCGGCTCATGATCGAAATTATTTTTGTGCTGCTGGGTGTGCTCGTTCTCTGGCTCGCGCTGACGGGCCGGGTTCTTGTGGAGCGCCAAAAGGTATCGTGGCTCATCCTTGGCGGAGCGCTCATCGCCTGGGGACTTCGCGCGCTTTACGGACCTAACAAATGGCGGGCGCGCTGGGAAAATTGGACGCGCGGGCTTTCCCTCACGCTTCTTGGCGCGGTGATACTGGCGATTTCGCGCGTGCCGTTTTTGTGGGTCGCGCCGCTGCTGGCCACCGCGGGCGTTTTGATGGTGGTGCGCGGGATCATCGGAACAGCGCTGGTCTTCCGGCCGCGCTGATTGACCTCCGCAGCAGGTTTCCCATCCTGTTTTTCGTCGAGCTTCAGCTATAATCCGCGCACGAACCGCCCTCTCTGCTTCTGCCATCACGCAGGGGCGATCGTTTAGCCCTCGCCATACGACATAAGGAGACGCATCATGCTCAAAGAATTTAAAGAGTTCGCCATGCGCGGAAACGTGCTGGACATGGCAGTCGGTATCATCATCGGCGCGGCGTTCGGGAAAATCGTCGCATCGTTTGTGGAAGACGTCATGATGCCGCCCTTAGGGAGGCTGGTCGGGCGAGTCGACTTCTCGAGTCTGTTCATTCCGCTGAACGGGCAGCACTACGACTCGCTTGCCATCGCGAAAACAGCTGGAGCGCCAACGCTGAACTACGGGCTCTTCCTCAATACCGTGATCAACTTTCTGATTGTGGCATTCGCCGTGTTTCTGCTCGTGCGCATGGTGAATCGCTGGACGACCAAACCGGCTCCTGCCGCCGCGCCCACGATGAAGGATTGTCCGCAGTGCGCGATGAGCATTCCGATTGCGGCGAAGCGCTGCGGGCACTGCACGACACAGCTCGCTTAAGCGCAGCTCAACTAATCCTCACGGTCGAAAAGAGAGTTGCTACAACGCTGACGCTGGCCGCTCGCGTCCGCTCTAAGACGAGGGTTTCTTCTTCGACTGATTCCCTTCGAGGTGGGCGCGCAGCCGCGTGACGACTTCGTCTTCGCGACCGTCTTCGATTTCCTTCTGCACTTCTTCCAGCGCGAAGTGCACGACATCGTGATGATGCAGTTCTTGCGGCGCGAGAACGTCGCT
Source organism: Candidatus Acidiferrum sp. (assembly GCA_036495665.1). GTDB lineage: Bacteria > Acidobacteriota > Terriglobia > Acidiferrales > UBA7541 > Acidiferrum. The sequence continues at coordinate 2,501 of DASXMM010000096.1, forward strand.
AAAGCGCAGCCACAAGCGGTGCAAAAGATTGACTTCGTTGGCTGTCAAATTCGGAGCGTGCGGCCCAAGCACCTTGTAAATCTTGTCGCCGTTGGGCAAATGAATTTCGAGGTTGAACTGGGGCTTGATGTCGCCGAGTTTTTCCCACGCGTCTCCGATTTGACGCGCCTGCTCCTCGGTATTGTCTTTCGCCGAGCGGCCAATCACGATCGTGCTGGATTGGAGAGAACCGCCGGCACGCAGGATGCCTTCCCACAGATCATTCGAGGCGACGACCGCAAGCCGAATCGACTTGCCGCGTTTTTCCGCCATGGAAAGCGCTTGCGAGAAAAGATGCTGTTCGATGCTGCCGAAAAGCTGATCGGCGTCGAGTTCGTTTTCGCCGGATGCGGAGCGGCGCAACAGGCGAACGTGCAGAACAACGACATCGCGGCGCCCCGGCTTGATGCGATCGAGGACGTTGCCGAGGTGATAGAGATTGTAGTGATTGCTCACCGGCACGAGAATGTTGCCGGGGCGCGCTCCAACCGCCTCCGGCGTTAACTCGGATTCCAGCTCCAGATTGAACTGATCCATCTCCATGTGGCCCGTGCCGGCGCTGGCGTGCGTGCGGCGCTCGGAAATGGTGAACACGATGAAGAGCAAAATGGAAAAGGTACCGCCGGCCATGGTGGCCACGGGCTTGGTGAAAAGATTGACGACCGCGATGAGAAACAGTATCAGCGTTATCAAACTGAGGCCGACGGGGATTTGCACGCCACGAATATAAAAATTAAACGGGACCTGGAATTCGCGCACACCGGGGCGGGTGTAGCGCAGGACGAGAACGGCGAGGCCGTTCATCGTGAAACTCCAGATGACGCCGAACGCGTAGAGGTTCGCGAGGAAAGTGACGTCGCCGCGGCTGATGAAGATGGTCAGGATTTGCAGGCCGACGACGATGTTGATGATGCGGTAGCTGGTGCCGAATCGCGGATGCGGCTGGCGGAACCAGGAGCTGAGCACGCCGTCTTCGGAAACTCGATTGAGCACGCCGTTCGAGCCGACGATAGCGGTGTTGACCGCGCCCGCGAGGATGAGCGTCCCGACGACGACGACGAACGCGTGAAAGACGAGGCGCGCGATGAGCGGACCGTGCAGGCTCATGGCGAGACCGCCGATCAGATTTTCGAGGTAATTCTGCCGGACGGTATCGGGAATGATCATCACGGCGAAGAAAGAAACGAGCGAAGTGAAGACCAGGCTGTAGATGAAGATGACGAGGCCGGCTTTTTTCAGGTTGGGGAGCTTGGGGCTTTCGATTTCGCGGTAAACCTGCGCGAGAGATTCCTCGCCGCTCATGGCCAGGACCGAATGGCCAAGCGCGATGAAGATGGCGACGATTCCAATATTGGGGAGAGAAGTGCCCGCAAGCCACCCGAGCGCGCTGGCATTCAACCGGAGGTTGCGCGGGTGCGGTAACGGAGGCAGGGGCGAATGCCTCAGCAGCGCCGTGTAGATGCACCAGGCGATGAGGAGCACGACCATCACTGTGACCAGCTTCATGATTACGAGCGCTTTTTCGCTGGACTCCGGAATGCCTTTGGTGTTTTCCCACCAGAAATAAACAGTGACGAAGATTGCGAATGCCGCGGCGATGAAGTTCACTTCGTAGGGTGTGAGCGCGTTCCCGAGATGAGAGTACTGGAGCAGTTCGCTGATAAGTCCCGCTAGATACTGGCCCGCGGCCACGCCGCTGATTGGGCCGGTGAGGATGTAATCGAACATCAACGCAGAAACGCTGAATTTCGCGAGCGTTCCGCCCAGGGACTGCTTGACGGCGCGGTACACGCCGCCGCGCACGAACATGCTGCAGCTTTCGACGTACACGGCGCGCACCGCGTACGAAAACAACATGATGGCCAGAATGAACCACGGCGCGGTTTTGCCGATGTAGCCTTCGGCTTCGCCTCCGGCGTAATAGGCGGAAGAGGCGAGGTCGTTCAAGACGATGGCGGCGGCGCGCCAGAAGGAGATGAATGTAAGGAGGGCCGTCGTGGCGACGATGACACGCGGAATGCCGTTCCCTCGGCTGCCTGCGGCAGCAGGGGTGTTGGAAGAGCTGCTCATGTACGGGTAATCTCGATCAGCGGATTAAAATGCTCGCATTTTTCAGTGGCGAAGTCTAGCGGAGCGGTGATTTTTGTATGCTGCAACGCGTACGCTGACGCGTGTACTGAAACGATTTAGTGTTCGGCGGGCGAGCGGAAGGCTTTGGCGCATTCGGGGCAAGGGCAGATGGTGCGGAGATGGTCGTAACTGTAAATGCCGGTGGAGTGGCCGTCGGTGAAGCTGATGGAAACGGCGTAGTTGCCGACGACGCTCGCGGCTTGCGCGCGCGGTTTGGGTTTAAACATGGGCAGCGCGGGAAATGAGGGAGCTCCCGGCGAGGCTGTTGCGTTTGCCGCGAAGGCTTCTTTTTTGCCTCGCTCGTCGTTGCACGTGGCGCAGGGGCATTCCTCGCGCAGATAGGCGAAGTCGTAGTGGCTGGCGTGGCCGTCGGCCCAGATGATGTCGACGCCGGCGCCGGATTTGACGTGTATTTTCACGTCGGCCGGTTTCTTTCGCGGATCGAGTGGAATTGGCATGCGTCGGGTGGCGGGCTCAGCTCTTCGGTTTTCCGTTGCAACAATCGCCCGGCGGGATGGGATTGCCATGCGGACACGTTTTCGGATGGCCGAGGAACGTGCAGATGCGTTGATCGAGCTCCGGGCTGATAATGTGCTCGAACTTGCAGGCTTGCGTGTGCGCTTCCGTATCGTCGGCGGAAAAAGTGTCTTTGAATAGACGTTCAGCGAGGCGATGACGCCGCACGACTCCGCGAGCGCGCTGGCTGCCGACGGGGGTGAGTTGGGCTTCCCCGTTTTGCAGCTCGACCAAATGTCGTTCGGTCATCCGGCCGAGAATCTTTGCGGTAGGCTCCGCCGGTAGAACCGGCAAGCTACCGGCAGCTCCAGTCGGCTGCAAGCTGGCGACATTGGCGGGCTTTCCTGCTTCGCAGCAAATCCAAATTTGCTCAAGGAGATGATCGAAGCGAATTTCGTCGTCCTTGGAAACCGGAGTGCAGCAATCGTCGGAATCGGCAAGGGGGCACGCGAGCGGATGGCTGGGGCCGTGCAGCGCCGTATCAAAATGCAGGCGTCCATGAGCTAGTTCGATGCGCCGGTCGGCTTGGCGCGCGATGTCCGGGTCGTGCGTGACCATCAGAATCGTGTGGCCGGCTTCGTGCAGCTCGCGGAATATTTTCAAGACGATTTCTTCGTTGGCTTCGTCGAGATTGCCGGTGGGCTCGTCGGCCAGGATGATCTTCGGCTGATTGATCAACGCGCGAGCAATGGCGACGCGTTGCTGTTCGCCGCCGGAAAGTTGCGCGGGAAGATGCGTCATGCGATCGCCCATGGCAACACGGCGCAATGCTTCTTCGGCCTGTTTTTCGTCGGTGACGCTGTGAAAATATTGCGCGAGCATCACGTTTTCCAGCGCGTTGAGATACGGCACGAGATGAAATTGTTGAAAGACGAAGCCGACTTTTTCGGCGCGGTAGCGGACCATTTCATTTTCGCTGAGTTTCGAGAGGTCGGTGCCATCGACGATGACGCGTCCGGAATTAAGCTTGTCGAGTCCGCCAAGAATATTGATAAGCGTCGTTTTGCCGGACCCGGATGGGCCCATGAGCGCGACCCATTCGGCAGCCTGCACGTGAAACGTCAGGTCATCGAGCGCTCTCAAAGCGCCGTATTTCTTGACAAGGTTTTCGATCGCAACCTGCGGCGCCCCAGTTTTTTGCTCTGGAAGAATTTGGACCGACGCGCTCACGCTTCACCTCGAAAAACCGAAGCGGGCCGAATGCTGGCGAGCCGCCGCAGCGGATACGCGCTGAGAATTGCAACAAAAATGGTGAGTGCCACGGATACAGGATACACAATCAGGCGCGGTTGCGCCGCTACGCCAAACACCTGCTTGCCCAACCAGATCGACAGAAAAATGCCGGCTGCAGCGCCGATGATCCCGCCTGCCAAGCCGAGGAGCGCCGCTTCTGCGAGGAAGAGTCGCAGCACACGCCGCGTCGCACCGCCGATGGCTTTCATCAGGCCCACATCATTTTTGCGTTCCATCGCCACGTTGGTCATCGCCGCCATTACGCACAGTCCGGTGAGCAGCAGCACGATACCCACTGTGAAAGTCAGTAGCCCGGAGATGCGGCTGTAGATTTTTGCCTGCGCATCGGTGAATTGCCGAATGGGTCTGACGTCAGCGTCCGGAAGTAAGCGCTGAAGATCCGCGATGTAGCTCTGGATTTCGCTCGGCGTACCGGGAACTACGAGCCTGAGGGCGCTAACGCGGCCGGGAAGGTCGGCTAGCCGCTGCGCAGAACGAAGGGCAATTTCGACGTGGTCGTCCTCCGGTCCGCCAACTCGCCGGAAGCTGGCGATCTGACAGTTTTCTTGGCGATCTTGGAAGGTAAAACTAAGCTGCGCGTCTTGTTGGGCATTCAACTCGCGCGCAACATTTGCTCCCACAACGCACTCACGTCCCTCAGACGGCGAAATCGCCACGGAAGCGTTCCTGTTCATTGGTGCAACGCTAGCGAATGCTTCAGGGCGGAAAAGGGGATTGGCTCCCTCGACGACTGCGGGCACCGATTTGCCCGCTTGTTGAGCTGAAACGGTAGCGATGACGTAGAGAATGGAGGTCACGTCGACACGGCCGCTTACAGTATTCGCGGGCACGGACTGGGCTATCGATTCAGGAAGAGTCTCGGAATTAGAAGACGAAGCATTTTTCGCGAGGATGACAACGTTAGGCCCGAAGGCGCGAAACTCGGTGGTGAGACGGCGTTTGGCATCGACTTGGAGATTGAGGAGGGCTGCGGTGACGGCAGCGCCCGCGCCAATGGCCAGCAGAATAACGAATAGGCGGCCGCAGTTGGCTCCGAGAAGGCGGCGAACGATGCGCCAGAACATGCTCCGATTCTGCGCGTGAGCATACGCCATCATTCGCCTCGCAGGATGGGCGCCGGTTCGTAACGTGACGCACGCCGCATAGGAAGCGCGCTGCCCAGGAGCGTGACGGCAGCGGCGAGCACGAGAACAGCGATAAGAACGAGGAGCGACGGCGCGGGCGCAACACCAAAGATTTTTTGCCCGACGAGACGGGCGAGAAGTATTCCTAGTGAATAGCCGATGCCGCCGCCGACAAACGCGAGCAGAAGCTGTTCAGCGGCCAAAAGGAAACCAACCGTGCTGGAGCCGGCTCCCAAAGCCTTCATCAGGCCAATTTCCGTTCGGCGCTCAATTACCGAGGCAGCCGAAGATGCGCCAACAGCCAGCGCCGCAGCCAACAACGCTGCAAACGTTACCATCCAGAGCAAGGCGCGAACCCGCGTGAGGATCGTGCCCTCGCCTTCGGCCACGCGTCGAATCACGCGCACGTCCGTGCCCGGCAACACCTGTTTGATCGAATAAGCAATGGACGAAATGTATGGGCTACAGGACCAGCGCTCAAACTCATCCGCCTTCATCGTTTTGGGGTCGCGCCGCGCAAAGTCATCTTCCGGTTTCGTCAACGCGCTTACATAGAGTTTGCGATAGAGGCCGTCCTCGTGAGCCAAGTGCTGAGCCGCTTCGAGGGGAATAAGTACTGCACTCTCTTCTGTCCCGCCGGTCGAGAGAATTCCCCGGACAACAAACGGGACGTTTTCGCGAATTGACGCTCGCAGTCTTTCGTCGTCGAGAAGCCCACTGCTTTGAGGAGCGATTTCCCGGCCCCGCAGGAGAATCGTGTCACCGATCTTCACACCTTCGCGCCGCGCCAATTGTTCGCCGACAACGCACTCCTTGGTTCCGTCAGAAAACCAGCGACCATCGACGTGCCACCACGGATTTGTTTTCTCCACACCGGTAGCAAATTCTGCGCCGCCAGGGGTACGAAGTCGATGTTGGGCCCAGGTTCCAATTACATCGACTTCGGGGTAAACAACTGGCTTCCCCGTGTACGAGATCGGGCCGGCAAGCGGGTCCTGAGATAGAGCGGTGCGCAATTCCAAGATCGGAGCAAAACCCACAATGTTGTTGTGCCAAAAAACAGTTTTGATCTTGGGAAGGTCGGCTTCGGGAAGATAGGCGCCGGCATTGACGGGGCGATAGTCGACGCCGCCAATCTCCAGCGGCAGCGAATCCGCCTGCGGCGTTACCACCAGATTCGCGCCCAGACTGCGGAATTCGCTCGCGAGGCGATCGCCCACGTTTAGCGAAACACTCAGCGCCGCCGTCACCACGGCCATACCCAGCGACAGCGCCGCCGCGGTCAGCACCTTGCGACGCGGACGGCGTGTGAAGGAATCGGCTACTAGGCGCAGGAACATGGCGTTTGAATTTGCGTCAGCACGGGCACGACACGTCGCAGCCCTACTGGGGAATCTCCTTGGTTGCTTGCACCAGCGAAGAAACGTCAAGCACAAGGTCAGCGCCGTCCATGTGCGACGGTACACCAATCGGGTTGCAGCCGCCGGCCTCGCCAATGGTCGGCACATAAATCGCCGAGCCGCAATGCCTGCAAACAACGTTCTGTCCATCCTGGCGATAACCTGCGGCGCCGCAGATCCGGCAGGCATCGAGGGCCGTGCCGTAACCATTCGGCTTTTTGATGATCATGAAGCGCAACGACTGCCCGCCCGCATTGATCGTGAACAAATGCATTTTTCCGTCCTGCACTTCGCTGATGGGAATACGCACTTCGTTGCCCACCGCTGCGATGGCCTGCGCCGCAGGCGGAGCCGCGTTGGCGTTCGTGTAAACGAAGTCGCCCGTCAACAGCAGAATCACCGACAGACATCCCGCCGCCGCCGCGATCATCCACCGCCGCTGGCGTCTGCTCTGCGCTTCGAGCAACCGCTTCTCCGCCTCGCCGGCGGCATTTTTCGCCGCGTTTACATGCGACGCCGACTGCCATTCCCGCAAAACCAGCAGCGCTGCCGCGCCAAACACA
>DASXMM010000097.1:0-5266 GCA_036495665.1 Candidatus Acidiferrum sp.
TCATCGGCGCCCAGATCCAATGCGCGCGCGCGTACAGCCCCGCCCCCCTTCGCGAAAAGAATGACGCGTGTGTTGGCGGTAGCCCCCAGGCCTTTGATTTCCGCAAGGGAGCTGCAGCAGAGGACATCGGCAAGATCGGCGGCAAGCAGAAATACGTCGACAGTGCCGGTCTGCACGACGCGGAACCCCTCTTCCTGCGACGGGGCAGAGGAAACTTCGTAGCCTGCAGAACGCAGAACCTCTTGTAACTGCTGGAGCATGGTCTCGTCGGGCTCGACGATCAATATATTTGGGCTTTTGGATGACAAATCTAGGCTTCCTTTGCGACGGCTATTGGGACAGTTCCCGCCGCCTGCCTGTCGCGTATATATGATGTGCAGAGCTTCGGTTCGGTAGCAAACAAATCACATCATAGCTGGAATTCTGAAAGTTCGCTCGGCGAGTCGAAAACTATCGATTGCGCCGGAAAAGACAGGTAGGGTACAAAGCAATCTACAACGAGAAACTCTCTCTCGAGAGCCGCTAACGATCGCAGCGCTACACGGTTGAAATAGCGCGGTGGAAGGGACTCAATATTTCCTGAGGACGCCGATCACACGCCCCTGAATCTTTACGTCGTTCGCGGCGACCATAATCGGCGCCATCTCGGAATTCGCCGGTTGCAGGCGGATTTTGCCCGCCCCTTCGCGATAGAAGCGTTTGAGCGTGGCTTCTTCGCCGCCGATCAAGGCAACGACAATGTCGCCGGCGTTGGCGACTTGCGTCTGTTCGCACACCACATAATCGCCATCCATGATGTGATCCTCAATCATGGAGCTGCCCTTCACTTGAAGCACGAAGGAGTTGCCGCCACGGGCAAAATCGCCCAGCGACAGCGTTTCGCGTTCTTCGACAGCCTCAAGCGGACGGCCAGCCGCGATGCGCCCAACCAGCGGCAGCTCTTGAATCTTGCGGTCGCTAATCTGCTCCTTCACCGGCTTCGGCAACTGAAGAATTTCAATCGAGCGGCTCTGGTTGTAGCCGCGGCGAATGAAGCCTTTTTTCTCCAGCGTGGTGATGTGCTTGTGAACCGTCGCCAGCGAAGTCAGCTTCAGCCCCTTGCCGATCTCTTCAAAGCTCGGGGCGTACCCGTGCTTGTTGTCAAAAGAAACCAGGTAATCCAGAACTTCCTTTTGCCGCTTTGTCAGGGCCATCGTCCACCTCCGCCATTCCACTTTAGGCGAAAAGAAAGCGAATTGTCAAGTGGCGGGTTGTCTTCGTGTTACTTTCTCGTTGCCACCTCGGCACTTCTCGAAACGATATTCATCTGGTGCACGGCCAAGTCTTCTTCTCAATAGTGATTCAGCAGATGACTCGTGGGGTCTAAGCGCCGGCGGCTCCGGAAATTTCGGGCGTCTTTTCTCTAACGACACATTCTTGCTTGACAGCCAGTATCGGCGCCTCTTGCGGGCCGGTGTGGTATTCTCTTGCTGTCGGCTCCGGGCGGCTGGATACAGAATCCAACCTGGTTTTCGTACTGCCCATCTAACAAATCGAGCCACACTCCTTGGGGAATCGTTCGGGAGTTCAGTTACAGCGGAGCCTTGGCCACTATGTCAACTTTGATGGAAACACCGCCGGTAAAACACAAGCGCGAGGTGATCGATCGCGCGGTGATTCGCTTTGCCGGCGACTCCGGCGACGGCATGCAGATTACCGGCAGCCAATTCACCAATACCGTCGCGCTGTACGGCAACGACATCGCGACGTTTCCGGACTTTCCCGCCGAGATTCGCGCTCCCGCCGGAACGCTGCCGGGCGTGAGCGGGTACCAGTTGCATTTTTCGTCGAGCGACGTGTACACGCCAGGCGACTCCGTGGACGTCCTGATCGCCATGAATCCCGCGGCTTTGAAGATGAATGTCGCGGACCTCAAAGCCAATGGCATATTGATCGTAAACTCCGACGCGTTTACGGAGAACGATCTGCGCAAAGCGCAATCGAAGACGAACCCGCTCGAGGATCATTCGCTCGACAAATACCGCCTCTTCTCCGTCGAGCTGGAGCGCCTCACAAAGAGAGCGCTCGAGCATCTTGGAATCGACGCGAAATCCATCAGCCGTTGCAAAAATTTTTTCGCGCTCGGCATGTGCTACTGGCTTTACAACCGCTCGATGGAACCGACCATCCGCTGGATCGATGCGAAATTTAAAAATAAGCCGCTGCTAGTCGAAGCCAACAAACTGGCGATGAAGGCGGGTTATTCCTACTGCGAAGCCACGGAAGCTTTCCAGATCAGCTACGAAATTCCTCCCGCGCAGCTTGCGCCCGGCTTTTACCGCAACCTCAGCGGAAACCAGGCGCTCGCGCTCGGCTTCGTCACGGCCTCGCAAAAATCCGGCCTGCGGCTCTTCCAGGGTAGCTATCCCATTACGCCCGCTTCGGACATTCTTCACGAACTTTCGCAATACAAAGACTTCGGCGTGATGACCTTTCAAGCCGAAGACGAAATCGCCGCTATTACCAGCGCGATTGGCGCGGCCTACGCGGGCGCGCTGGCCATCACAAGCACATCCGGTCCGGGAATGGCCTTGAAGACCGAAGCGCTGGGCCTCGCGGTGGCCGTCGAAATTCCGCTGGTCATTTGCGACATCCAGCGTGGCGGCCCCTCCACGGGTTTGCCGACGAAAACCGAACAGGCCGATCTTCTGCAGGCGCTTTTCGGACGCAACTCCGAAGCGCCCATTCCCATCATTGCCGCGGCCACTCCCAGCGATTGCTTCTGGGCCGCGCTCGAAGCCAGCCGCATCGCGATTAAGTACATGGTGCCCGTGATTGTTCTTTCCGACGGCTATCTCGCAAACGGCGCCGAGCCGTGGAAGATTCCCAACGTCGACGAAATTCCGGCGTTCCCCGTTCAGTTTGCGACGGAAGTCAATGGTCCAACTGGTTATTTGCCATACAAGCGCGATCCACAGACGCTCGCGCGCCCCTGGGCCGTTCCTGGAACGCCCGGCCTCGAACATCGCGTTGGCGGGCTCGAGAAGCAGGACGTGACCGGCAACATCAACTACGAGCCGCTGAACCACGAAAACATGGTCCGCATCCGCGCGGCGAAAGTCGCGGCGATCGTGCAGGAAATTCCGGACGTAGTTCCAGAGGGCGATGCCGAGGGCGATTTGCTGATCGTCGCGTGGGGTTCGACGCACGGCGCCATCACCGCCGCTCTAAAGGCGCAGCGCGCGCGTGGGCGCAAAATCGGGCACGTTCACCTGAGGTATCTCAATCCCCTGCCGGCGAACCTGGGCGATGCGCTCCAGCGGTACAAAACGGTTCTCGTCCCCGAACTGAACATGGGCCAACTGCTTTGGGTGCTGCGCGCCAAATATCTGGTGGACGCCATCGGCCTCAACAAAATTCAGGGCCGGCCTTTCAAACAAGTCGAAGTCGAACAAAAAATCGAAGAGATTCTTGGAGACATTGCCCAATGAGCACCGCGACGCTCCCACCGATCACGCCTCTCACCAAGAAAGACTTTCAGACCGACCAGGAAGTCCGCTGGTGCCCCGGCTGCGGCGATTATGCGATTCTGTCCGCCGTGCAATCGGTTTTGCCGGAACTCGGCATCAAGCGCGAAAACTTCGTTGTCGTCTCCGGCATCGGCTGCTCGAGCCGCTTTCCGTATTACATGAACACGTTCGGCTTCCACACGATTCACGGGCGTGCACCTGCGGTTGCCACAGGCATCAAGGCGATTCGCCCTGATCTCGAAGTCTGGGTCGCGACCGGCGATGGCGACGCGCTCTCCATCGGCGGCAATCACACGATTCACATGTTGCGCCGCAACGTCGGCCTGAAAGTTTTGCTGTTCAACAACCGCATCTACGGCCTGACGAAAGGCCAGTATTCGCCGACATCGGAGTTCAACAAGAAGACCAAGTCCACGCCCTTCGGTTCGCTGGACCGACCCTTCAATCCGATTTCCCTCGCCATTGGCGCAGAAGCCACGTTTGTCGCGCGCTCCGTCGACGTCTTCCAGCAACATCTCAAAGAAACGCTCAAACACGCCGCCGCGCACAAAGGCTCCGCATTCGTCGAGATCCTACAGAACTGCAACATCTTCAATGACGGCGCATGGTTCAATCTCACGGAGCGCGACGCGCGCAGCGAGCATATCCTTTATCTGGAACATGGCAAGCCACTCGTCTTCGGCAAGAACCGCGACAAAGGCATCCGCCGCAAGACCGACGGCGACATCGAAGTCGTTCAACTCGGCGACGGCATTGCCGAGTCCGATCTAGTCGTGCATGACGCACATCATCCGCGCGCATCCTACGCATTCCTCCTTTCACACATGGAGCATCGACCCGGCTTCCCCACTCCAATTGGCGTTCTCCGAGCATGGGACGATCTACCGCGCTACGAAGACGTGATGAACGCGCAGATCAAAGACGTCATCGCCAAGCGCGGCCCCGGCGATCTAGCCAAGCTCCTGCGAGCCGGCGACACCTGGGAAGTAAAGTAGCGTCCCGAGACAACCAACGTTAGGGCTTCTGCAACGGCGTCTCTCGAAAATAGGCGCAGATTCTGCTGACCGGACAGATCTCGCACTTCGGTTTCGTTCGCTTGCAAATTTCCTGGCCGTGATGTTTCAACAATAGATAGGCCCGTTGGCGCGCCTCAAATTGCTCCGGGAGCTGTGCCGCCATTGCTTCCCGTGCGGCTCGATAACCCGCGGCGTAATTTTTATCCTCGGCGCCAAACAAGATTCGCTGTGGCACGGCCACACAAGCCAAGGCACGGCCGCCACCGCGACCAATCCCGAAAACAGGAGAATTTTGTCCGCGCCCGGCTCGCCAATGACCGGAAATTCCATCAGCGCCTTCTTGGCAACAGGAATCACTCTTTCACCGCCGTTCTTCTCGTCTTTCAGCAATTTCTCGAGTGACCATTTCAAATCGCCACCAAATTCATCGTTCACAAGCTTCGCAATAGTTCTCAAACGCTCGGCGCGCAACTCCGGCACGATTCCTCCGAGCCGCATCAACCTAGCCAGCTTCGCAGTCGGCGCGGCGAGAATCTCCTCCGGCTTCGTCCCTACCTCTCGCTTCACCGCCTCGTATCCTCTCGCGCAGGACGCATCCGTAGCCGGGTAGCCACAATTCACAAACACGATCATCTCGTAAGGATCGCTTGGGCCAACGGCCACCCGCTCGCCGTAGTGGCGTTCGAGGTTGTCGAGCACGCGACCAAGCGGGCTCTCTGATTTCTTCATTTCGTCGTCACC
>DASXMM010000098.1:0-2748 GCA_036495665.1 Candidatus Acidiferrum sp.
CGCCGCAAATAGACAACGCGCAGGCCGCTGGAGCTGGCTCACTCTTGGCTTTGGCCTCTCGCTCGGTTGGCAAACCGCTATGGCAGCTGCGTTGGTGGTGCTCTTGACGGTTTCAGCGGGCTGGGTCTATGTGCATCGCACGACACCCACCAGCCAAGGAGACAAAGACCAATCTCTTCTAAAGACCCCGGCACTTGCCGAAGTGGAGCGTGCGCAGGCCGCCTACGAACAAGCTATCGACAAGCTCGCTGGGGAAGCCAAACCGCAGCTTGAGAATCCAGCGACCCCGTTGCAAGCCAGCTACCGCGAAAAATTGCTCGTACTCGATAGCGCTATCGACGATCTTCGCGCCCAGGCTGGCATGAATCCGTCCAACGCGCATCTTCGCCAGCAGTTGCTGGCCATGTACCAAGAAAAACAGCAAACGCTACAGGATATTCTGGAGGAAAAGCGATGAAGTTGTTCTTGCCGAATTCGAATAGCGAGCGTTTGCGCGACGTGTGTCTCGCGGGCAGCCTTGCCGCCGTCCTTCTGCTGGCACCAGTCGTGGCATCGGCCTCTGAAAGAACAGGGCAGGATGAAGTCACACGAAATTTTGATAAGGCCCTCACGCTGGGCCCCGGCCAATCCGTTCGCGTCGAGCACAAATTCGGCGAGGTCAAAGTCCACGGCGAATCCGGACGCGAGGTAAAGATCTCGGCAGTCATCCGCGCACAAGCCAGCTCGCACGAAGAAGCCGAGTCCTTTGCGCAAAAAATCCAGATTGAAGTCCAACAGAACGATCAGGGCGTCAGCATCCGCACGATTTATCCCCCCGAAGAAAACAAGTGGTTTCACATCAGCAAGCACTCCTCATGGTCGGTCAGTTACGACATCGGAGTGCCGGCGGACGCCGCCCTCAACATCCGCAATAGCTTCGGCGGTGTCGAAGTCACTCGTATCCACGGCGCTCTGGACGTCGAGAACGGCTACGGCTCGCTCAACGTCCGTGATGCCGGCCCCGTCCGCCTGACCAATTCTTTCGGAAGCATCGAGCTCACTGGAGCAGCAGGCAACGCCACCGTCAATAACAAAAACAGCTCCGTGCAAGTCTCCGACGTGAAGGGCACTCTGGATGTGCAGGACCGCTTCGGTAGCATCACCGTGAGAAATATTCAGGGCGCCACAACCATCACTGGCGGGAACGGAATGGTCACTCTGTCCGACGCCGCTTCGGCTACCGTCACAACCTCGTTCGGCAACGTCGACACGCGCAACATCCACGGAGACTTGTCCGTCCACGACAACAACGGCAACGTCGACATTCTGACGATCGCCGGCTCCCTGGATGTTACCGACAGCTTCGGGAACGTCACCTTCACCGACGTGAAAGGCCGCGTGAATTGCACCACCAACAACGGCCGCATCAAAGCAGGCTCTCTCTCGGGAAGCTCCGTGACAATCCGCGATTCCTTCGGCAACCTCGAACTCGAGAATCTCAATGGCTCTCTCGATGCCGAAACCTCCAACGGGAAAATCACGGTCCACGACATCCGCGGCGCCGTTACGCTAAAGTCCTCCTTCGGCGCCATCGAAGCCACAAACGTGCCTAAGGGCATCCGCGCCATCACCGGAAATGGCGCCATCACGCTAGCCGACATCGGCGCCGACGCCTACGCGAAGACCAGCTTTGGCAGTATTGACGCAGACCGCATCAACGGTAATTTCACCGCGGAAGACAGCAACGGTTCGGTCACCGCGCGAAATATAAAGGGCGACGCCACGGTGAATACCTCGTTCTCGGGGGTAACACTCGAATCCATCGGCGGCCGTATCCGTGTCGATAATCAGAACGGTGGAATTTCCGTCGTCGCTGTACGCCCGGCGAACGGCTGCCGAGACATTTCTCTCAAAACGTCCTTTTCCTCTATCCACGTTCGCATTCCCGACGGCATAGGTTATAACGTCTCCGCACGCACTTCCTTCGGCCGCGTTTCTTCCGATCTGCCCGTCACCGCTACGGGAAATCTCGGCGGAGACTCGCTGACCGGCACAATCGGTGGCGGCGGCTGCCAGCTCCAGCTTACTGATTCGAACGGAAGCATCGAAATCGCAAAAGCGCCCTGACGTATCTGATGCGAAGCATCTTGTCGTAAGTAGCTCAGGCCGCCGCTGTACGTTGGGTGGTCTTGCGAAGATCAGCGCAACGAACCTCGCGCAGCAGCCATGGCAAACGCCTTTTTCAAAACGCGAGTCGCCGTTTCGGTCAACTTGAACTTCTGAAGCTCGTCCTCCGTGGCGGATGCGACGTCGGTAACGTCGCTCCCCGCCACTGCTTCCCCTCCGACGCGCTCGCACAAATAATCCACGATCACAAAATGAAACCGCGGCGACCGCTTTCTCCCGAAAGCCTGCAAGTTCTCATCGGGAAATATGCGGTCAAACACCTCTATGAGTTCCAGAACGCGCACCTCAATGCCAGTCTCCTCCAGCAGCTCGCGCGCAACACCTTCCTGCAGCGTCTCCCCAACCTCCAGCGTCCCTCCCGGAATCGACCATTCCCCTAGCAGCGGCTCGCTCCCCCGCCGAATGAGCAAAGCCCGACCGTTTTCGATAATCACCCCGCCAACACCGACAACCGGGCGCTCGGGATATTCGCGGGAGGAGGCCACTTTAGCTTTTCTGCCCGGCTGCGGTTTACAATCCAAGCAGCCGCGCCGCTCATTAGAGTTGATTTACGACGACGCGGTATATAATACGCCATGGTGG
>DASXMM010000099.1:0-7075 GCA_036495665.1 Candidatus Acidiferrum sp.
CGCCGCAAATAGACAACGCGCAGGCCGCTGGAGCTGGCTCACTCTTGGCTTTGGCCTCTCGCTCGGTTGGCAAACCGCTATGGCAGCTGCGTTGGTGGTGCTCTTGACGGTTTCAGCGGGCTGGGTCTATGTGCATCGCACAACACCCACCAGCCAAGGAGACAAAGACCAATCTCTTCTAAAGACCCCGGCACTTGCCGAAGTGGAGCGTGCGCAGGCCGCCTACGAACACGCCATCGACAAGCTCGCCGTGGAAGCCAAACCGCAGCTTGAGAATCCAGCGACCCCGTTGCAAGCCAGCTACCGCGAAAAATTGCTCGTGCTCGATAGCGCCATCGACGATCTTCGCGCCCAGGCCGGCATGAATCCGTCCAACGCGCATCTTCGCCAGCAGTTGCTGGCCATGTATCAAGAAAAACAGCAAACGCTGCAGGATATTCTGGAGGAAAAGCGATGAAGTTGTTCTTGCCGAATTCGAATAGCGAGCGTTTGCGCGAAGTGTGTCTCGCGGGCAGCCTTGCCGCCGTCCTTCTGCTGGCACCAGTTGTGGCATCGGCCTCTGAAAGAACAGGGCAGGATGAAGTCACACGAAATTTTGATAAGACCCTCACGCTGGGCTCCGGCCAATCCGTTCGCGTCGAGCACAAATTCGGCGAAGTCAAAGTCCACGGCGAATCCGGACGCGAGGTAAAGATCTCGGCAGTCATCCGCGCCCAAGCCAGCTCGCACGAAGAAGCGGAGTCCTTTGCGCAAAAAATCCAGATAGAAGTGCAACAGAACGATCAGGGCGTCAGCATCCGCACGATTTATCCCCCCGAAGAAAACAAGTGGTTTCACATCAGCAAGCACTCCTCATGGTCGGTCAATTACGACATCGGAGTGCCGGTGGACGCCACCCTCAACATCCACAACAGTTTCGGCGGCGTCGAAGTCACTCGTATCCACGGCGCTCTGGACGTCGAAAACGGCTACGGCTCGCTCACCGTCCGCGATGCTGGCCCTGCGCGCCTCAGCAATTCTTTCGGAAGCATCGAGCTCACCGTAGCGGCGGGCAACGCCACCGTCAATAACAAAAACAGTTCCGTGCAAGTCTCCGACGTGAAGGGCTCTCTGGATGTGCAGGACCGCTTCGGCAGCATCACCGTGAGAAACATTCAGGGCACCGCAACCATCACTGGCGGAAATGGAATGGTCACTCTCTCCGACGCGGCTTCGGCTACTGTCACAACCTCGTTCGGCAACGTCGACACGCGCAACATCCACGGAGACTTATCCGTCCACGACAACAACGGCAACGTTGACATTCTGGCGATCGCCGGCTCCCTGGATGTAACCGACAGCTTCGGGAACGTCACGTTCACCGACGTGAAAGGCCGCGTGAATTGCACCACCAGCAACGGCCGCGTCAAAGCAAGCTCTCTCTCGGGAAACTCCGTAACAATCCGCGATTCCTTCGGCAACCTCGAACTCGAAAATCTCAATGGCTCTCTCGATGCCGAAACCTCCAACGGAAAAATCACGGTCCGCGACATCCGCGGCGCCGTTACGCTAAAGTCCTCCTTCGGCGCCATCGAAGCCACAAACGTGCCCAAGGGCATCCGCGCCATCACCGGAAATGGCGCCATCACGCTGACCGACATCGGCGCTGACGCCTACGCGAAAACCAGTTTTGGCAGTATTGAGGCAGACCGCATCAACGGTAGTTTCACCGCAGAAGACAGCAACGGCTCCGTCGCCGCGCGGAACGTAAAAGGCGACGCCACGGTGAATACCTCGTTCGCGGGCGTTACACTTGAATCCATCGGTGGCCGGATCCGCGTCGACAATCAGAACGGCGGAATTTCCGTCGTCGCCGCGCGACCAGCCAACGGCTGCCGCGACATTTCTCTCAAAACGTCCTTTTCCTCTATCCACGTTCGCATTCCCGAAGGCGTGGGTTACAACGTCTCCGCACGCACTTCCTTCGGCCGCGTTTCTTCCGATCTGCCGGTCACCGCTACGGGAAATCTCGGCGGAGACTCGCTGACCGGCACAATCGGTGGCGGCGGCTGCCAGCTCCAGCTTACCGATTCGAACGGAAGCATCGAAATCGCGAAAGCGCCCTGACAGATCTGATGCGAAGCATCTCGATACGAAGTATCGTGGCGTAAGTAGCTCAATCCGCCGCTGTAAGTGGGTTGGTCTTGCGAAGATCAGCGCAACGTACCTCGCGCAACAGCCATGGCAAACGCCTTTTTCAAAACGCGAGTCGCCGTTTCGGTCAACTTGAACTTCTGAAGTTCGTCCTCCGTGGCATATGCGACGTCGGTAACGTCGCTCCCGGCCACTGCTTCCCCTCCGACGCGCTCGCACAAATAATCCACAATCACAAAATGAAACCGCGGCGACCGCTTCCTCCCAAAAGCCTGCAAGTTCTCATCCGGAAATATGCGGTCAAACACCTCTATGAGTTCCAGAACGCGCACCTCAATGCCAGTCTCCTCCAGCAGCTCGCGCGCAACACCTTCCTGCAGCGTCTCCCCAACCTCCAGCGTCCCTCCCGGAATCGACCATTCCCCTCGCAGCGGCTCGCTCCCCCGCCGAATGAGCAAAGCCCGACCGTTTTCGATAATCACCCCGCCAACACCGACAACTGGGCGCTCGGGATATTCGCGGGAGGAGGCCACTTTAGCTTTTCTGCCCGGCTGCGGTTTACAATCCAAGCAGCCGCGCCGCTCATTAGAGTTGATTTACGACGACGCGGTATATAATACGCCATGGTGGTGGCGGCACAATCTGTGGGGCGCCGCCGTGCGAACAATTCTTTCGGAGGATGGAGCCGTGATCCGCTGCCCTGAGTGTTCCACCGAAATCGATGTGGACGAAGACGAAGTCGAAGAAGGCGAAATCCTGAGTTGCCCGGAATGCGAATCCGAGCTCGAGGTTTCGCAAACGCATCCCGTGCACCTGAACCTCATCTCCGACGAAGACGACGACGAAGACGACGATGAGGAAGAAGAAGCCGCCGAAAACGGCGACCTCCCCGAGAAAGAGGACGAGGACGAAGAGGAAGAAGAGGACGAGGAGTAAGCCTCTTCGCGCATTCTTTCCACTATCCCCTTTATCCAGCACTGGCATCTAACGTGAACAGGAGCGGCCTTACGCAAATGCAGAGTCCACGGTGGATCACTCTCGCGGAAATCGTCACAATCTCGATGCTCACCGCCGCGGCGTTTTCGCGCGCGCAAGACCCCGCGCCTCCCGCTCCTCCACCGCCGCCCACCGGTCAATCTTCGTCTTCGTCAAAACCCCAAAAACAGCAGTACGGTCACGCCAACGATTTTCTGATCATCGGCACGGTCTTCGATCCCAAAGGCTACGCGTTCCCCGGCGTGGAGCTGAAGATTCGCCGCAGCACCGACAAAAAATATCGCTGGGACAGTTACACAAATTCGCGCGGTGATTTTGCGGTTCGTGTCCCACAAGGCTCGGACTATGAAATGGTTGTCCACGTGAAAGGGTTCGCCGATCAAACCCGCCCCGTTGGCGCCAAGACAGGCGTCAGTGAAGCACGTATAGTCTTTCGTATGGAACCAGCAGTGGGAGAGAAGAAATGAACGCGCCAAAGCGGTTTCTTCTGATGGCGGCAATCCTGGCGTTGGCCAGCGTAGCGGCAGTCTCGCAACAGGACCCCAAGCGAGAAGCTCAGCTCCGCACCGTGCATGGAGTCGTAGTGGACAAGTCCGAAGACCTCGTCTCCGAAGGCGTCGTCTTCCTGAAGAACACTCGCACAAATGTCGTCCGCAGCTCTTATACCGACAACACTGGCAAATACCGCTTCAGCGGCCTTGATCCAAACGCCGACTACGAAATCCATGCGGAAAAAGAAGGCTTCCAGTCAGCGACTCATACGATTTCTAGTTTTGACAGCCGCAAGGATGTCTCACTAACTTTGAAAATCGACAAGAAGAAGAGTGCGTGAAGATCTCTACTTATCGTCGCTCGTCGAACGATCCGCGGCCGCACCAGCCACAATCGCAGCAACATTGTTCTCAGAAAGCGTGTGGTTGAACGCCGGCAAATCCTCTTCCATCAATTTCTTATAATCCGCCAGCGCTCCGTTCATCTCCGTCTCCAAACCCTGTAGCAACTGCAACTCCGTGTCCGTCGGTGCGAAGTCCGCCCCTCCAGCAACGTCGCCGCCTCCCGTGCCCACCTCGGCATTCAGCCAGATCAGATTCAAATACACCTTATCCGCCTCAACAAAGTATTTGTCGTCGCTGTTGATCTGCGAAGGCGTCACCAGTTTGAACTCCACGCCCTGAAGCTTTTTATCCATCTCCTCGACGACCTTCAGCAACTCGGCCTTGCGCTTCGATTGCGCTTCGTCCTCCGCCGGAGCCGGTTCCGGCTCCGGCTCGTCTTCGTCCGCCGCTTCAGCTGATGGCGGCCGCTCCTTTTCCTTCTTCTTCGGCGGACGAAGCATCGTTTCAATCACCTCGCATTGCTTCCTCAACCACTCCATCTTGTTGAACGTATCCGATACGCGTGTGATGTCCTCGCGTATACGCAGCTGTGTCTGTACCGACGCTTGAATATCCGCTTCCGTAGCCGAAATGCGTGGGTCTGGCAGCACCGTCAACGGCTGCGTGAAACTCTGCCCCGCCACCGTCAGACGAACCGAGTACTTGCCCGGCGCGACCATGGGCCCGACTTCCGCCGGACTGATTCCCCAGTGCGTTATCGGCCGTGAGTCTGAGTCGCGAAAACGCGGCTCCTGCCAAATATGAGGATTGTCGGAAGTCGAAGTGCGGAGCGCGATCAATCGCGGCGAATCGTAGTGCAAGTCCCATTTCACGCGATTGATTCCCACTCGCGCCTTCCCCTTGATTTTACGAATCGTTTTCCCGTCCGGCCCCAGAATTTCCACCTCCACCGGATCTTTCGGCGCCGTCTTCAGCGAAAAATTCACCATCGCCTGCCCGCCGTGAACAAACCGCCGAGCCGGACGCGGCTCGAAGAGCACCGTTGGCACATCCGAATGACTCTTCGTAATCTGCTCCAACGGAGTAATGTCGTCGAAAATGTAAAGTCCCCGGCCATAGGTCGAGATCACCAGGTCGTGGAAGTCTTTCTGCACCACCACCCAGGTCACCGGCGCGTGCGGAAGCCCAGCCTGCAGCGCCGTCCAGTGTTCCCCATCATCCAGCGAGTAGTACAAGCCATTCCCAGTCCCCGCGAACAACAATCCTGCACAGTTCGGATCCTCCGCGATGGACCGCACGTATGCCAAAGGATGCTTCGGCAAATTACCGCTGATCGGTTTCCATGTCTTGCCAAAATCCGTCGTCTTATAAAGAAAAGGATCGCGATTATCCATCAGGTGAAAATCGACCGCTATATACGCCGTTCCCGCATCAAAATTCGAAGGGGCAATGCTGGTGATGGTTCCCCATGCCGGCAATCCAGGAATATACTTCGTAACATTCGTCCAGTTAGCAGCGCCGTCCTTCGTATACCAGAGCTGCCCGTCGTTCGTGCCCGCCCAAATCAGTCCTTTTTGAATTTTGGAAGGCGCTATCGAGAAAACCACTTCGCCATAAAACTGCCCCAAATTGTCGCCCACGATTCCGCCCGAAGAAACAATCCGGCTCGAATCCTGTGTAGACAAATCCGGGCTGGTAACCGCCCAGCTCTGCCCGCCATTCGTCGTCTTGAAGATAACCTGGCAGCCGTAATAGACGACGTTGTGGTCGAATGGATCGACGGCCAAGGGCGACGTCCAGTGGCACCTGTATTTAATATCGGTCGGAGGCGCATCCAGTGTATGTAAATAGGGACTGACCGACCTCGCTGCCTTGATTCGCGCATCCCACCGCGTCACTTCGTCGCCATAGCAAGTCGCCCACACGATATTGGGATCGGCCGAATCAGGAACCGTAAAGCCGGATTCGCAGCCGCCCATGTGATGCTCCCAACCCGTTTCCTGCGAATCGATAGGCACGCTTGGCCCGCGCATGTTCCCGTCGTCCTGCATGTTGCTGTAGACGTAGTAGGGGACTTGGCTGTCCACATCCACGTGATACATCTGCCCGATGGGCAACTGGACGCGGTGAAACCCGCGACCGTGCACCGTCGTAATGATCAGTCCGGCGTCATCCGTAATCACAAAGCGATCGGGATTCGCTGGATCAATCCATATATCGTGCGTGTCTCCGCCCCAGCGAACCTCCTGAAAATTCTGCCCTCCGTCCAGCGATTGATGGAACGAACTGTTCGCCACCAATACTTCGTTGTCATTCCCCGGCGAGACCGCAATTCGTAAGTAGTAGCCCGCGCGCCCAATCAAAGCCCGCTGGTAATTCACGGCTTTCCAATGCCCGCCTGCGTCGTCGGATCTCCAGACCGAACCCTGGTCTTTCGTTTGAATCAAGGCGAAAACGCGATTCGAGTTCGTCGGCGCCACCGCCACATCGATCTTCCCCAGCGGAGAATGCGGCAACCCGTGCTCTTCAATCCGCGTCCACTTCGTTCCTCCGTCGCGCGAAACATACACCCCGCTTCCCGGTCCGCCGCCAAACTCCGCCCAGGTGTGCATCTCCAGCTGCCACATTCCCGCGAACAGCACCCGCGGATTGTGCGGATCCATCGTCAGCCCCGAACAGCCGATGTTATCTCCCGCAAAGAGCACGCGCTCCCAGTGTTGTCCTCCATCCATCGTGCGGTAGACGCCACGTTCTTGCTGCGGCCCAGTCGCGCGTCCCAACGCACAAGCGAAAACAATGTCGGGATTCGACGGGTGAACAATAATCCGCCCGATGCGGCCTGTTTCCTGCAACCCCATGTTCGTCCAATTCTTGCCGGCGTCCGTGGACTTATAAATCCCATTGCCGATCACGTCGCTGTCGCGAATCACCCAGGCTTCACCAGTTCCCGCCCACACGACACTCGAATCCGTCGGTGCCACCGCAAGCGCTCCGATGGCAGCAACAGGCTGCTTATCGAAAATCGGCACCCAACGATTGCCCCCGTCCGTCGACTTCCATACGCCGCCCGAAGCCGCCCCCGCGTAATACGTGCTCGGATCGCCCGGCAC
>DASXMM010000100.1:0-19185 GCA_036495665.1 Candidatus Acidiferrum sp.
CCGCGCAATCTCCGCATCGCTCACCAAACAAACGGTGACGCATGCGTCGCGCAGCTCCATCTCATCAACGACTCGTCGCAAAAAAACTTCGAGAGGCCTCCGCGCCACGCGGACCGCCCTCTGGCGGTTCAAAATCATGCGTTCTGATTTTCTCGGTTCTTTTCTTTCCCGGATTCCACTGCGGCAGTTCCCGCCTTGCCGTTCGCAGTGCTGCTTCCCGCGCCACCGCCCGAATTCCCACCGCGCGTCGGGTGGCTCATATCGTACTCCTCATAAGCCCGGATAATCTGCTGCACCAGATTGTGCCGCACCACATCCTTCTCGCCGAACTGCACCACGCCAATCCCGTCAATCTTCCCGCATACCTCGAGCGCCTCGATCAACCCCGACTTCTTCCCCTGCGGCAAATCAATCTGCGTGGTATCCCCGGTAATCACAGCTTTCGAATTAAACCCCAGCCGCGTCAAAAACATCTTCATCTGCTCGCTGGTCGTATTCTGCGCCTCGTCCAAAATCACAAACGAGTCATTCAAAGTCCGCCCGCGCATAAACGCCAGAGGCGCCACTTCAATAATTCCCTTCTCCAGGAATTTCTCGAGCTTGTCCGGTTCCAACATGTCATATAAAGCGTCGTACAAAGGCCGCATATAGGGATCAATCTTCTGCTGCAAAGTCCCCGGCAAAAATCCCAGCCGCTCGCCCGCCTCCACCGCGGGCCGCGCCAAAATAATCCGGTTCACCTGCTTTGTCAAAAGCGCGCTCACAGCCATCGCCACCGCGATATAAGTCTTCCCCGTCCCCCCAGGCCCAATGCCAAACATCATGTCGTGCTTCTCGATATCCTCCATATACCGCCGCTGGCTCGCATTCTTCGGCGTAACCTGCTTCTTGCCAAACGACCGCGTCCGCGCCGGTTCAAACATCCCCCGCGGCGATTCATGCGGCTCCTCGGTAGCCACGCGCATCAGCGACTTCACTTCCGTGCTCGACAGTGACTTCCCATGCCTCGTCAAGTGGTTGTACTCTTCGACGATTTTCACCGCCTGATCCACGCTCTCCTGCTCACCTTCAATCGTCAGCCGCGTGTCATGCAAGTGCGTGCGCACGCGCAGCGAGTCCTCCAGCAAGCGCACATTCTCATCGAGCGTGCCAAAGAACGGTTCAATTTTTCCGGATATGTGTACGGTACGTCTCATCCAAGTGGAAGGTCTGCCTGCAAACGAAGCCGAGTGGCCGATGGGGTTCCTCCTCGCTATCGGTGACCGCGCTGCGATCAACTCAGGAAGAAACTTCATCCACCCTAACCCACCCCTGCCTCATGGTCAAGTTACGGGTTTGTGACTGCCGTCCCCGATTCCGAGTCCGCTGTCGTGGCCCAGATTTACGATGCGCCAAGAATGACCGGCGCGCGTGATTCGGAGCCAATCCGCTACTCTAAGAAGGAATCCACGGAACACTCCCAGTCGTATGTCGAGACTCAGCGCCTTCGAAACGGGGCAATCCAACTCGCATCTTCGCTAAGCCGCTTGGGAAGCCAGGGACCACTCTGCGCCACCAACTGGCGAACGAGTCGCCATCGGAAACTGGGCAAGTCGAGGTGAATTCCCACCGTCGGGATGTACTTCACATACCGAGACAAGGGCGCTGCGGTTCCGCCCCAAATAGAAAGCCAGCTCTTACCTCGACGAATAAGCGTCTCGATAAGATAACCGCGAAGCACGACCGACAATGAATTTCGCGGAAAGCCCTGGTCGTCGTTCAACTGGAAGAGCAAGACTCCGGCTCCGGGCCTATATACGCCCCCGATTACGCTGAGCCAATCTCCGTTCTGATGCTTAAGACCCACCGCCACGGCCTGATCCGCAGTCGCCACCATGTCCAACAGTCTCTCAACAGAACCCGGTTGAGTCGCTATAGTGCACCGTGGCTTCAGATACAAGGCAGCGGAACGAAGTTCATCCAGCGGAAGATTCTCTACATACGTATGGCCCGCAGCCTCAAAACGCGACCGATAATAACGAAAATTGTGCCTCGTCGTGCTCCCAAAGCTCTTCAGCAAGTCTTCGTACGTCTTGGGCAACGCCAGATTGGCGTGATCTTTAACCCTGGAAAAATGAACATCCAACTCCCGCGACGCAATCAATTTACGAATGGCCGCGAGTTCGGGGGATCCCCGAAGCACTCTTAGGCGCACGCCATCGATTCCTGGAGAGGAAAGCAGCTTCTCGATCGCGATCCCGAACGTTTGCTGTTGCTGAAAAGCATCGCCAAACACCACGCTCCCCCAACTCAGGTCCGCGTAGGCGACGCCGAGTCGGCATCCGAGGACGACTTTTTCTTTCGCGTAGAGGAGCCCGGCAAGTTCAGACTCTTGGTGAACGGTTACCACGCTCGGTTTCCACCCTGCGGATACGGAACTCAGGAAAAAATGGGGATCAAGGAGTACATCGTTCTGCGTTTTCGAACGGCGAACGTGAGGTCTCAGGCTGCGGATTTCGTCGGAAGAAGACACTACCAAGCACGAATACGGTTCCGCCTTGACCTGAAGGTGGTTTGACAAATCTAAAATGTTCGGAACTTCTTCGAGCAAAGGCCCGAATAGGTCCGCTCCTTCTGCTTACTTCCCTTGCCAGGGACTCTATCATGAAGAACGAATGGTCGGTTGCGCCCTTATTACAAATTTGAGAGCCACTCCGTCAATGCTTTCCCGCATCTAAACTCCAGTCGCTCAACCTCAGGCGCGCCGCCACCTTAGCCCGCTCGTAACCTGTACTCTGGTACGAACGCGCTATAGCTCTGGACCCTCGGTAACGCGAAGATACCAATCGACGCACATCGATAAGGGTTGCAGCAAACTCTAGTCACTGAGGGGTGAGTAGAAATCACATGAAGAACAAACTCTTGATCTTCAGTACCTTCGCGGGCCTGGCAGTCACGCTACCCGCTTTCGCAGCAGAAAATTCCGGCTCCAGCGTTGCCGCCGCTCCTGGTACTCTTCGCGGCACGGTCGTCTGCCGCGGCGTGCAAAATGTCCCCGTTACCTCCGACGCCGAGCAGTCTCTCCCGATGCAACTCGTTGCTCGCCTGAATTGCGGCGACGAAGTCGCTGTTCTATCCGACTCCGAAGGCTACACCGTGAACATCCGGACCGTCGACGGCAGAGACGGCTACGTCGCCCGGATGTACATCAACGAACACGTTGCGACCGACTCCAAGGACATTCGCTCCCAAGCCGTCGTCGATAACGGCATCGCCCGCTGGCAGTCCGGCGCCCCTGGCAGCGATCAATTCTATAGTGGCAGCGCCGTCGTCGAGTCTCTCACCGCCGACGGAATCACCGTTCAGGTCTCCCTGCAAGACACCGGTTGGAAACTGCGTGCCACGGTTGCCATCGCCAACGAAGGCGACACGCCGGTTCACTTCAACCCCGCTGGCTTCACCCTCGCCGAATTGCAACCGCGTCTCCGCACGCTCGCCTACCAGAACCCCAAAGAACTAGCCAAGGCGCTCACTCATCAGGTTTATTGGACCAACGCCAGCGCCACTGCGTCCGCGTCAGCCGTCTACACGAAAGCCGTTTATAAGTCTGGCGCCACCGCCCCGACTCCGAACTACTTGTCCGAAGCCGAACAGCAAGTCCAATCCACGGTCCTTCACGCCGCTACCGTCGGCCCCAAAGAAAAAGCCTCCGGCGTAGTCTGGTTCGAGCGCGACAAGAACTCGCAGCAACTCAACCTGCGCATCTTCGTCTCCGACCAAATCTTCGAATTCCCGCTTTCCTTCCCTCAACACAACTAGGCAGAAGCAAAAGCGCGCAAGCGCAACACGCACCACCACCCGCCCCGCACTCCCACCCCAGAGTGCGGGGTTCTTCTTTGTCAGCCGTTCTTCTTTGTCATCCGTTCTTTTTTTACTGTCATTCCGAGCGAAGCGAGGAATCCGCTTTTGGCTTGAGCCCGCGCCCGACCCGAGTCTGCGCCAGAAAAGACGTAGGTCTGGCGCTTGCGCCGCATTCAACCTTTCGCAGCCGTTGACTCCGCAAAACTCCGCGAGTATCTTTTCCTTGCCCCGTGGTAATCCGCCCACCCGGAAGGAGGAAAAATGCACGCAATCTCACGTAGGAAATTCTTCGGAGTCGGACTTGGTGCAGCCGCCGCTGCAGGAGTCGCGCCGCTCACCTTTGCGCGACCCGCTCACGCCGCTCCCAACAATCCCGCAACGTTAGATCCCACCGCTCTCTTCGGTTCCATCGAAGCCGCCCTCAAATTCCAAAACCTCATGATGGACGCCTACGCCTCCGGCTCCACCGTTCGCCTCATCCAAAGCTACTCCGACCAATCCGGCCTCGAATCCACTTCCTTCACCTACGACGACGCCGTCTCCATCCAGGCCTACCTCCTCGACCCTTCACGCGACTCCCTCGCCCGCGCCGAAATCCTAGGCCAGGGCCTCATCTACGCCCAATCCACTAACTTCCCCTTCAACGACGGCCGCTTCGCCCAAGCCTACTTCGTCAACACCGCCTCGCCCACCGGCGCCTTCATCACGCCTGCCGCCTTCCCCTTCTATTTCTACACCAGCGCGGTCGGCGACCAGTCCTGGGCCGGTATGGCTCTCGCGCATCTCTACGCGCGCACCCGCAACTCCGCCTATCTCACCGCCGCTCTCAGCGTCGCCAATTGGATCGTCACCAACACCTTCAACACCCTCGGCGCTGGCGGCTATTCCTTCGGCACCAACATCAACCAGTTCAACCAGTCAGTCCCCTCGCCGAACGGCAAATCCACCGAACACAACATCGACACCTACGCCTTCTTCACCATGCTCGATCAGCTCACCCATCACGGTGCCGCCAACAACGGCACCTCTTGGAGCGACCTCGCCAGCCACGCTCTCAACTTCGTTACCGCCATGTATAACGCCACCGGCGGCTACTTCTACACTGGAACCTTGGGCGACCAGATCACCATCAACCCCACTCCCATTCCCGAAGATTGCCAAACGTGGTCCTATCTCGCCCTGCTCAACAACAAATACAAAGGCACCATCGACTGGGCCCTCGCCAACCTCCAAGCCACCGACACCGCCGCGTCTCCCAACAGCAAACTCACCGGCACCCAATCCTTCACCGGCATGGTCTTCGACACCGCCAGCCTCGCCCCGACCATTCCCGGCTCCGATCCCAACGCCGTCTGGCTCGAAGGCACCTCCCACACCATCGCTGCCCTCATCGCCCGCAGCCTCGCCGGAGCAGACACCGTTCGCGACCGCGTCCAAGACCTGCAAGCCTCCGTGAAACTCGTCGACACCTGCGAGTCCGCTCAAGCCGAGCTCGGCGCCAGCCAAACCGTCAACGCTATCTCTATACCGCTAGATCATGGTCTCCAGGCCTCTACCAGCCAACTCGACACCGGCTTCGGCTACACCTACGGCCCCGTAAAACACATCGGCGCCACCGGCTGGTACCTAATCGCCGCCCACGCCGGCAACCCCTTCCACCTCACCGACCTACAGTTCGATGCGTAGGCACAAGTCGGACGTCTGCGTGCGCGCGCAATCCGGCGCCTAGCCACCGACCCCGTTTTCGCTTGACAGAAAGTTATTTCTCTAGTACACTCTTTTCCAGGTAATATGGCGTATGTTCCTCCAGCGTCAGCTCGCAGGGGTTCAAAGCTGGTTCATTGCTTTCGTTCGCCAGACTGAACGTAAGCCTCCCAGATGCAACACTTACAAGGAACTCAGCGGCGAGGCGATTCTTGAGTCACTTAAGTCTTTTGGAATCACCACTTCTGCAAGTGCTGATTTCAAGCAACTTAAACCACTTTAGAATCAACACTTGCAAAAAACCAGGGGGAGGATACCCGGTTATGGTTAACCACAAGTCTCCTGGAAGATCCGACGCCTCTCAGGGCGTACCTCTGTGCGCGCCGTGCTAACCCCCCATGCGACGTCACAACCCAACTCAACGCACACTCGTTTGACAAAGCCCCGACGCCTCGTTTAACGTTAGAAGTTTGAGCGACACCGAAAAGGAGCAGTAGATGGCCCAAGGACAGGCTACCAAAGTTAAAAAGAAGAAAAAGTCAGTTTTAAAGCGCGCCGCGCAGTCTCACCAACGCGCCGATGTGAATCGCGCCAACCGCACCCGCGTCCGCACCCTGATGCGCCGCCTGCGTACCGCAATCACCGCCGCTGATCCCACCGCCGCCGGCAATCTTTTGCACCCCACGATGTCCGCAATCGACCAGGCCATCACCAAGGGCGTGCTGCACGAAAACACCGGCAACCGCTACAAATCGCGCCTCACCCTCGCCTTCAACGGCCTAACCGCCAAGTCCGCCGCAAAGTAACCGCTGGACAAGAGTGTGAGAAAGCCCTGGGAGCAAACGCTCCCAGGGCTTTTGTCTTAACCACTCCGCAAAACAATGCGGCTCCCGATTTCTATCGAACCGGCATTTGGGATTTACCTCTTGTCATCCCCGCCGAACAGGTCAGACATCACGGAGACGCCCGGATCGCAAGCGTGATTGAGGCAAGGAAGCCCGAATACCGCTTCAATCGACTTCAGCAGCGAAAAGCTGCTGTAATACCTGCTGCTTTGCACGCCGAGGTCGTCGGTGTCGCGGTTTACCTCCACGGTGAGGACAACCCTGTTTTGGTTCTGCGAGGGGAACAGAGTGCCCGCAGGGAGCGACGAGTTGAGTCCGCTGTAGTCGTTCTCATCCCAGACGATCACGATGGCGTTGCGTCCTTCGTGCCAAACGGGTGAGGCGTGAATGGCTTCGACAAGGCGCTCGATGGTCACGTCGCCTTGCTGGATCAAGCCGGGATTCAAACCAGCCTGCAGGCCATTCGAGCCTGGATCCGCTGCGCAGTAGGCGCTCTCGCCTCCCTTACCGTGTTGGTCGTCGCACTGATTGGGCGCGATAAAGGAGAAAGAAGGCAGATTGCCCGTCGCCAAGTCGGCGAACAGGCCGCTTGGCCCGTCAAAGGCGACGACATTGTTCATGCTGTTATTCCGAGAATTCCCCTGCTGAACGCTCTGGAAGTAGGCGAACGGGTTGTGTTTTACGGCATACAGCGCCGTATACGATGCGAGGGCCTGCCCTGGCAGGAAGGTGAAGTCACTTAGATTGCTCACCGTGCCGTTGCTGTTGTTGACTCCATAAGCGCCGCCGAGCGGGAGACTTTCCTCGTAGGCCTTCCAGCTCAAGCCGACCTCTGTAAGCTGGTCCGCAATCGACTTGCCCACTGTGGGTCCCGGGGGCACCGACTTGGCCCCGTCGATGTCTGCGATAAAGGCCGGCGGGATTTCGTTCCAGGTGTCTACCGCCGGTGTGTCGGCATCCTTCCCGGAACTGGAAATCGGGCAAATCACCGAGCTCGGGTCCAATGTGACGCCCTGGGGCGGATTGGAACCATCGGCGTTTACAGTTCCGGCCACAATATTCGGTGAACAGCTGCTGCCCCAAGCCGGGGAATTGTCGCTCCGGATACCGAAATTCGAGCCACCGACGATCTCAAGGTAGTTGGTCAGGCTGGGGTGCCCGACGGCAAAATAGTTGGTGGCGAGATTAACCTTCTTATTCGCGATGAGGCTGTTGAGATAGGGCTCATTCGGATTCCCGATAATCTGCTGATACCCGTGGTTCTCCATCATGATGACGAAAACGTGATCGAGATGCGGCATGCCTTGGGAACCGTCGTTGCCGTTGGCAAAAGCTGGGCTCACCAAGGTTGCTGCGGCCAAGACCGCGGCAAGTGACTTCATTGTGATTCTTATTTTCATTTGTCCTCTCCGGAACGATATGCCTTACCGATTTGGTGTTTTCACGAGCGCTTCGGCACGTTACCTACCTCGCGGCTTGATGGGGACAATCATTGAGAGATAGACATGCTCGGGCTGGAGGCTACAGAAGACGCGTTACAAATCATGACTGACTTCGTTACAGCGTTGTGAACATTGCAAAGAAACGAAGAGGACCGTAAAGGATGGTCCTGCTCACAACCAAATTACACAATCGCAACCGGACCATCACACAACCGCAATAAGCGAGCACTAAGGTGGCCGACGCGATTACCGCCAAAGGTAGTCCTGAGAGGTGAGATGTCCCTATGAGCAGAGACCGTCGCGACTTCCTGAAGCTTCTGACGACAAGCGCCGCAGCAGCAGCCTTCCCAGCAAGCATCGCGCGCGCGTTGGCAATACCCGCTAACGACCGTACCGGCACCATCGAAGACGTCGAGCACATCGTCTTCATGATGCAGGAGAACCGTTCGTTCGATCACTACTTCGGGTCACTTCGCGGCGTGCGCGGCTTCGGCGACCCTCGGACAGTCAGGCTGCCCTCTGGCAAAAGCGTCTGGCACCAGCCGGACGCCAGCAATCCCGACGGTTATGTCCTGCCCTTCCATCCTGGCGCGCCGAACCTCGGCCTGCAGTTCCTTCAGGACTTGGCGCACGATTGGACAAGCACGCATGCTGCTTGGAACGACGGCAAGTACGACCAGTGGGTGCCAAACAAAGGCACGACCACCATGGCGCACCTTACGCGCAGCGACATCCCGTTCCATTACGCGCTGGCCGATGCGTTCACCGTCTGCGACGCCTACCACTGCTCCTTGCTAGGGCCGACGGACCCCAATCGCTATCACATGTGGACGGGCTGGGTCGGCAATGATGGAAGCGGCGGGGGGCCGGTCATCGACAACGCCGAACTCGGTTACGGATGGTCGACCTATCCCGAACTCCTCCAAAAAGCAGGCATCTCCTGGAAGGTCTATCAGGACGTTGGCGACGGTCTCGACGCCCCCGACTTCTGGGGTTGGACCGGCGACGCCTACATCGGCAACTACGGCGACAACTCCCTGCTCTACTTCTTCCAGTACCAGAACGCGGTCGCCGGCAGCCCTCTTGCCGAAGGAGCAAAGGTCGGAACGAACATTCTGAACAGCGGAACACTCTTCGACATGTTCCGCCAGGATGTTCTCAACAACCAGTTGCCGCAGGTCTCGTGGATTGTGGCGCCGGAGGCTTACACCGAGCACCCCAACTGGCCCGCGAACTACGGCGCCTGGTACGTCTCGCAGATGCTCGACGCGCTGACCGCCAACCCCGAGGTCTGGAGCAAGACCGTCTTCATCTGGATGTTTGACGAGAACGATGGGTTCTTCGATCACGTCGTGCCTCCCACTCCGCCCCAGTCGCGGACGGAAGGCGTGTCGACAGTGGGCACAACCAATGAGATTTTTCTGGGTAGCTCCTCGTACGCCGTCTCCTCGTACCCTGCCGGACCTTACGGCCTTGGCGTGCGTGTGCCGATGATCGTGATCTCGCCCTGGAGCAAGGGTGGGTGGGTTGACTCGGAGGTCTTTGACCACACCTCGCTCATCCGCTTCATCGAGCGCCGTTTCGGCAAACAGTATCCGGGAATCACGGAGTCCAACATTACGCCCTGGCGCCGCACAGTCGCTGGCGACCTCACCTCGGCCTTCAACTTTGTCTCGCCCAACGGCGCCACGGTTGCGCTGCCGAGCACCCTCGCTTATGAGCCGCCGGACAACAACCGTCATCCCGATTACGTTCCCACTCCACCGGCCAGCCAGGCGCTGCCCGTGCAGGAACCGGGCACACGCCCTGCCCGCGCGCTCCCCTATGAGTTGCATGTCCACGGAGAAGTAAATGCCTCGCAGGGCGGCGTCCAGATTTTCTTCCGCAATTCAGGCCGGGCTGGCGCGGCTTTTCAAGTGCGCTCCGGAGACGGTCTGACCGGGCCTTGGACGTATACCATCGGCGCCGGCGACGGAGCCTCCGACACTTTCGGAGCGAGCGGCGATGCTTCGTACGATCTATCTGTTTTCGGACCCAATGGCTTCCTGCGCACGTTCGCGGGCAGCCTCTTGCCGGGAAGCGCTAATCTCACGGTCAAAGCCACTTACGATTGTAATTCCGAAGGCATCGCCCTTGAGATTCACAACTACAGCTCCAGCGACGTGAGAGTGAGCATCTCCGATGCTTACTCGGGGAAGACGACTATACATCGGCTCGAAGAGCACGCGAGCTTCACCTACTACAGCGAACTGCATCGGTCCTTCGGGTGGTACGACTTGACTGTAGGGGTCGACTCCGATCCAAGCTTCCAGCGCCAGCTTGCTGGGCACGTGGAAACCGGAAGGGACAGCACGACCGATCCGGCCATCGGCGCAGCCGTTTGACCTATTGGACCGCAATCACAACGACAACGGCTGCGACAAAGCTATATCGCATTGGCAAAACACACAAAGGGCGGCTTTCGGGCCGCCCTTTTCCTTGTCTCCGGTTCACACCAATTCGGCAGGAAAGAAGCGCAGCCTCTAGCGAGCTGCCGCCTTTGCAGCATCGCTCGACGTTAGTTCAGTGACCAGAAATTCCATCACGGCGCGCGGATCTTCGGCGCCGCCTTTGAGCCGGTCATCCGCTCTCTGCAGAGCGCCTAAACCGGCCAGCAATTGCGCCCTGGGGATTTTGCGCGAGGCTTGCAGGGCTAGTTCGGCTTGTTCGGGACGCATCCCTAACGCTCGTGCGGCTTGCCATCCGTTGGCCGCACCTTTTACTTCGCTGGCTTCGATCAGTTTGCGGTACATCCACGCCATCGCGCCGACCATTCCGAGCGGTTCTTCTCCATCGCGAAGCAGGCGATCGAGAAATTCGAGCGCTCTCGCGGACTTTCTGGCTGCCAGAAGGTCGGCGAGTTCCCAGACTGTGGTGGTTTTCTCAGAGATGACCATCGTGCTGACATCGTTGCGGGAGATAAACTTTTTTGTGTCAACGTATGTCGCCAGTTTTTCGATTTCGGTTTTCAGGCGCATCAAATCCGCGGCTACGAACTCGGCGAGGTCTTCCGCGGCGCCTTTCTCAAACTCGACGCCCTCTTCTTTGGCGATCGAGCGCGCAAAGGCTACCGCTGCCGCCTGTCGTTGCGCGGGCTCGTCGCCGAGACCGCATTGCACAACCAGCGTTTTCTCCGCGAGGAGTTTGCCGAGTTTCATGCGCTGGTCGAGTGCTGTGGCTTCGATCGCCAGAATCGTGAACGGCGCGGGATTATCCAGGTACGCGGTCAATTGGGCTACGGTTTCGTCGCGGTTTTTTTCGCCCAGTTTTTCGATGGCTTCGGCGTTTTCCAGAAAAACAACTTGCTGCGGCGAAAGCATGGCCATCGTCTGCGCTTGATCGAGCGCGGCCTGCGTGTCTCCCCGGCTGGCGGAGTAATGCGACACGGCCCAGGTTCTCACCGCTTCCGGGACGAACTGCTCAATGAGGCGTTTGCGACATTCGTCCCGCAGATAGGGTTCTTCGCCGAGCAGCAGTAGTGCCGGAATTATTTTCCCGCGCTCGACACGCGCCAGCAGCTCTTGTGTAGAAATCTGGGCCATGCTTCGTGCTCCCAATACCCTAGTAGTTCTCGATCACTGCGGCCACTAAACGCTGAGCAAAATCCTGGGCCAGCCGGTCCAACGCGGGATCCCCCTCTTCAAAAAAATTTCGCAGGGTGGTCGGGTTGTTTGCGCCGTTTGAATTTGAATTGGCCGGAATTTCATACTGATTGCGGAAGATGAAATTGTCCGTGTGATAGAGCACTTTCTGTGTCGCGCGTTCGGTGAACGTTACTTCGCACTTTACCGTAACCAGCATTGTGGTGGCGCGGCCCGTGGTCGTGTCAAACAGGAGCGGCACCGCTTCGATAGTCAGGACCTTGCCTCGCAAGACGGCGTCGCCATCTTCCGGGTTTGAGACTACCCGGTAGGAGGTCTTGGCTAAAAACTCGTGGACCGTAGCGGCGGTGAGCTTCTGCTCGAGACGGTAGCTGGTCGTTTTGTTTTCGAGCGCGGGAATAGCGACGACGTGAATGGTCTTGGGCAACGCCGAGCTGCGCCCGGCAACGTGATAGCCGCAACCAACCATCGTTGCAACCGAGGCCGCCGCGAGGCACCAAATGCGTTTACCCATCATGACAGCATCTCCGCAAGCTTTACTGCGTTGGCCGCCGGTAGCCGGATGTTATCCGCGGCTCCCCAGAACCACCACGCGCCAGGCCGCGCGGGATCTTCTTCAGGCCTCGCGAGATGCGCCACTTTTTCGCCGGCGACACTCACATTGCTTGGACCGGCTTCGCCATCGACGGGGATCACAAATCCAGCGTCTTCGCATGCGGCGATGATTTGCTCAACTTTTGTACCGGGCACAAGCTCGGCGCACGCCGAAAACGCTGTGCCGTAAAAAACCGGGGCATGAAGCACTTGCAAGGCGGGCATGAAAGATTTTTTGGCGATGCACGCTTTGGTCTCCGCGCGCAAGCGTTCGCGAACAGCGCTCAGCTTGTACTTGCTGCCCGACCCGAAGCGGTCCAGGAGGTTAAACGCCACCTGCGTGTCAAACACCGGCTGGCCCATGCCTTGAAAGGACAGAAGTTGGCCCGTCTGGGTCTCGAGCTCTTCGATTCCGGCGCGTCCAGCTTCCGATACCGATTGAAAGCAAGTCACAACCAGCCGCGATACGCCAATTTTGAACAGACCTAACGCCAGGGCCGCCGTGGCCGTGCCCGCAGCGGAAGGAATGGCGAGGCCTTCCGCATCCGACGGAAATTTCCGGCCTTGGAGAGAATCCAGTTTGGGAAACCAGCTCAC
The DNA here is from genome assembly GCA_036495665.1 of Candidatus Acidiferrum sp. Lineage (GTDB taxonomy): Bacteria > Acidobacteriota > Terriglobia > Acidiferrales > UBA7541 > Acidiferrum. Next base: position 12,664 of record DASXMM010000100.1, read on the forward strand.
CGTTCCGTCATTCGAGACTGTCTCACCCGACAAATCGATGATCTTTGCGCCCGAAGCTCTCGCTGCGCCGAGGTTTGCGCGAGTGAATTCCGGGGAGCCGGTGAAAAAAACTTTTGCGGCGCGATCAAACGAACCGTCTTCCACCGGGCGAATCACGGCCGGCTCGCCGCCCGCTTCGGTCAGCGTGCCTGCGGCGATTTCTTCATCGACCAGCCGAAATTCCGCGCCGGCAAAGCGGCTCTCTTCCAGCAAGGAACGCAGCTCCGCTCCTAGCAACGAGGAAGCCCCGGCGATGACGATTCGATTCGAGCCCCGCTCGAGCGATGGCATGACTCACACGGTCCGGGAAACCAGGCGATGCCGGAAGAAGCGCACGACGTGCAGTGCCACGCCCGCGGCGGCATAGGTGCAAGCGATGATCACCAAGGCGTACTCCGAAAACCTCCAGATAATGGCCACAAGGAGGACCACCGCGACGATGGCGAGCGAGGGCTGCTTCCGCGTCCACGGAATGTCCTTGAAGCTGTAGTAGCGGATGGTGCTGGTCATGAGCGCGCCGAGGGCGGCCGCCAGCACAAACCACGTAACTGACCAGCGCCAGTCATGCAACGGAACTTTGAATCCGTGGACAAGCGCGGCGATGACGCCCGCGGCCGCCGGTGTAGGCATGCCGACAAAATTCTTGGAACCGCCGGGCGCCATTCCCTGCACGTTGAATCGAGCGAGCCGCCACGCGCAACAAATGAGAAACGCCAGGCAAAAAACCCAGCCCAGCTGGCCAATCAATTCGACGCGCTGTGAGCCCTGGTCGGGCAAACTGCGCACGCCCCAGGCAAACGCCGTCACGGCCGGCGCAATGCCAAAACTGACGACGTCCGCGAGTGAATCGAACTGCACGCCAAATTCAGTGTTTGTTCCGGTCATACGGGCGACGCGCCCGTCGAGCGAATCAAACAGAATTGCGAGACCGATAGCTTTGGCGGCGTGGTCGAAGTCTTCCCAACCGCCAGCGAGGGAAGCCACAACAGCATAGTAGCCGCAAAGAAGGTTTGCTCCCGTGAACAAACTAGGGAGCAGAAATATGCCGCGCCGGAATTTCGGGTTGCGAATCCGCCGGGTTACAAACGGCATCTCATGCTGTTCGATCGGACCCATAGCTTAGTTTTGCTTCCCCGCTACAGACACGCTTGGCTCCGCATCTGCAGATTGCTGATCGCCCAATTGAGCGCTAACTGCTTTGCCAGGCCATCGCGCGAGCACGCTGGAGCCACCCTTCACATTCTCTCCCAACTTCACCAGAATCTCGGCATCCTTCGGCAGCCAGACATCGACTCGCGAACCAAATCTCACAAGACCGATGCGCTCGCCACGCGCGACTCGTTCGCCTTCGTTCTTCCAACTCACGACACGACGAGCAATCAATCCGGCGATCTGCTTGAAAACCATTTCCCCGACGTCAGTCGAAAGCGTAAATATGTTTTGCTCGTTTTCGACGGATGCTCGTTCGCGCATTGCGGCAAGGAACTTGCCAGGACGATATTCCATCCGGGTGATAACTCCCGCCGCCGGCGCGCGGTTGACATGCACGTTCCATACTGCCAGAAAAATGCTGATTCGTTTTCCGGGGCAGCCGGCGTTGTCCTCATCAGTCACCACGACAACGCGGCCGTCGCCTGGCGAAACGATCGCTCCGGGATCGGATGGAATCACGCGCTCAGGATCGCGATAAAAGGAAAAAACAAAGAGTGCGAAGCACACGAGTACGACCGCGAGGATCGTCCACTGCACCAGATAGGCCACAACCGCCAACAACAGAAGCGGCAACCCGAAGTAGTAGCCCTCTTTAACCATGCTTCAGAGAATATACCTCATCAGGCTCGCTCGCAGTGGGAAGTCAGCGAGCGATCAGGGCATTCTACGACAGAATTTTGGGGATCGCGGGCCTATTGCGTGTACGGCGCCCGCGCGCGTTGGATACGAAGGGCAATCCGCTCCATCTCATCTTTACAGTGGAGCTTCATTTTCTTTAGCTTGATTTCTTCAACGAGGTCTTCGGAATTGAGGAAGGGTGATGCGGAGATGCGATGCAGTTCTGCTTCATATTTCGAGTGCTGCTCGGCCAGACGCTGATACTCGGCGTCTGCGTCGAGGAGTATGTCCCGAGGTGCCCGCTGTGCGGTTGCCATGCGTTCCTCCTGACACTGCGCGAATTGGATTTGTGAACACTACATGAATGGACTGTAGCACCGGGAATGGCGGCGTCAAGGGGGAACCGTTAGGAATTTGGTCCTAGCCTGTGAGTTCCTTTTGCATGGTGATGGCGGGCTCGTCGGGATCTCGGTAGTAGCCCTTGCGCAGTCCTGTTTTGGCAAAACCGTGGTGTTCGTAGAAGGCGATGGCGGCTGTATTTGATTCACGGACTTCGAGATACACCCTCTTCACGCCCCAGCGGACGAATTCTTCGAGTGCAGCAGCTAACAGCGCCGTTCCCTGTCCCTTGCCCCTGTATTTCATTTGCACTGCAAGGTTTAGGACTTCGGCTTGGTCGACCAGGCGCCTGCCAATCAAGAATCCGGTGACCTCTCCGTCGGTGTCGAAGACCAGCGCCAGCGAGCCGTCTTCTCCCGCGAGGCTGATGTAGCTGTCGCGGGACCAGTTCGAGGCTTGCGGTGATTCTTGGGCGATGGCCATCACTGCGGTGACGTCCATCGCGACAAACTTCCGCACGATCGCAGCGGCACGCTTGCTTTCGTTTTCAACCCCCACGGACGGCCCCGGGCTTCCAATTGACCTCGGCGTCTGGCCGGCGGACATACTCGGCGTCTAACAAGAGCGCATCGGTTAAGCGGCCCTTGAGAGCACGCTTGCGACCGATTCTGCCGATCGCCGGGGCAAGCGCATTAGGACTTAGCTCTACAGTTTCGCCCGCCGCAGCGCGCTCTTGCCATACCTCCCTCGTGGTGAGCTTTTCGGGATCGAGCGAGATCCAACTGACGCGACCCTTTCGGGACCGTTGATTGACCCACTCGAGAAAGTCAGCTGGAGCCGCGACCATCTCCGATTCGACGGGAACCAGCGCCGCACCATCGCGCCGATACAAGCCGCCGTAGATCTGCTCCCGGTGGGCGTCGAAGAATGCCGCTACGTGCTCGCCGGGAGCGGTCGCAAGGCTGGCCATCGCTTCGAGTCTGGATATGGCGGCGATGCCGTTGCCGTACGCTTCGCTCCAGGCTTTGACCGTGGTGAGCGCGATCCGCACCCCGGTAAACGAGCCCGGGCCGGTTGCAGCGGCATACACCTCGACCGCTGACATTGCCAGTCCTGCAGCCATCAGCACCTTTTCGGTGGCGGGAAGGACCCAGGACGAATAGTCCCCGGTCCCCTCGTGTGCAACGACCTGCAAGACCTCCTCGTCACGCAGGAGAGCCAAGCTGCCACGCGCATCGCATGTATCGAGAGCAAGTAGGATCACTTGCGCATTCTACCGCGCATTCTCCGCGCGGCGAGCGACACTCTCGGGGGATGGTGGCGCGAAATAAGCGAGAAAACGAGCCTGAAACGCATGTTTCATTGTTAAAATGGCCGATAGCGCCATTTTTTCGCAAACCGTCCACTTTGCTCATTTGCAAACCCTGTATGCAATTCGACTGCCAAATTCACAGTTAATTTTCCCTAACTCCATGATTCCACTGGATATACCTTGACTATTGCAACACACTACCTTAAACTCTGTAAGTATCTCAGGGGGGCATCAGAATCCATGGACTACAAAATCGGTGACAAGGTCGTCTACCCGAACCACGGCGTCGGACTTGTAGAACAGATTAGTTACGGTGTCTTGAATGGTAGGACCGAGCGTTACTTCATGATTCGCATCGTATCCAGCGGGTTGCGCGTGATGGTTCCTCAGTCGAACGCGGAAACCGTTGGCCTTCGTTCCGTGATTCGTTCCACGGAGTCCAGCAAAGTCCTTGGCTTCCTCGAAAAGGGCAAGCTTAATTCGCATCACGACTGGAAACACCGCTTCAAGGAAAACTCCGAGCGCATGCGCACCGGTTCCCTCCTCGAAGTCGCCGTCGTCCTCAAGAGTCTCGTATCGCTCAGCCGCAGCAAGCCCCTCTCCTTCCGCGAAAAGAAAATGCTGGAACGCGCGAAGTATCTGTTGGTGAGCGAAATGGCCACCGCCCGCAACACTACCTCCGAGAGCGCCGAAGCCACCGTCGTGAAGTCACTCGCCAAGGCTAAGCTGCAATTCCCGGTGATGACTGAGAAATTTGAATAGACTTCAATTTTGAGATCTACGAGGCGGACAACTTTACGTTGTCCGCCTTTTTTTGTTTTGGCTGCTATCCTCTTCTTTCCCTTCCCCTGCGTCCCTTGGATCCGAGCTGCGTCTCCGCAAGCTCCCATCGGAGTTCACCTATTCTGCGTCGGCGCAAGCGGAATGAATGAAACGTGACATTTGCCGGGTTCGTCGTATACTCAGGGGAGTTAGCAGAGTCCCCCCGCTACCCCTTCACGGATTCTCAAAGCTCCTCCACGGTTGGAGGCAAGCTGAGGAGAAAGTTATGAAATCCAGCCTCTTGGTCATCGGACTTTTGCTTTTCGCGTGTGGTGCGCAAGCTCAGCATTCTCATTCACCTGTGATATCTGGCGGGAATAGCGGAGGCTCCGGCTATAGCGGCGGCGGTGGTTGGGGATCCGGAGGGGACTGGGGATCAAGTCCTCTGGGATCGAGTTCCTACAGCTCGTCGAGCAGCTTCGGCTCTCGCGGGCGAGCGGTTCGCTACGAGGCGCCGCGAGATTACGCCGTGGGCTCCGTTCAGAACGACGGGGACTTTGTTCCTTCGACGTTTATGAATTACGACGAAGCCGTGCGTCTGGGCCAGCAACAGCTGGCTGCGGAGGAGAAGGCCGCGCGAGGTGACTCTAGCCCCTCTCTCGGAGAGGTTGCGCGGGCTTACCTCACCGTGAAAATTCCGACACTGAGGCTGCAAAGTCGGGTGCTTCAGGACAATGCAGGCCGGCTCGAGGTTTGCAACTTGAACGGCAACGATTGTCATCGTCCCTGACTGGCTCGAAGTCGGTCTACTCAGCTCGGAGTCGCAGTAAGTCCACTTAACATTACACCCGCTGCACGCAACGTCCGCGCTACTTCTGCCGCAATCAAAGTCGCGCCTGGCGTATCTCCGTGGATGCAGATCGTCTGGGCGGCGACGGCGACTTCGCTCCCGTCGCTGGCGATCACGACGCCGCGTCTTACGATGCCGAGCGCCTGCTGCGCGGCTTGCTGCGGATCGCGGATCAAGGCATCCTCGAATTTTCGAGAGCGCAGGGTTCCATCTGGCTCGTAGCGGCGATCAGCGAAGGCCTCGGCGGCAGCCTGAAAGCCCGCTTCGCGGAATACTTCCAGCATCGGCGATCCCGCCAAGCCGACGAGAACCACGTCGCGCCGCCATCGAGCTACGCCCGCTGCGATGGCGCGCGCAAGTTCCGCGTTTCGCACTGCTTGATTGTAGAGTGCCCCGTGTGGTTTCACGTGGACGACTCGCGCACCGCAACTGTTTGCAATCTCGGCTAGCGCGCGGACCTGCTCGAACACGGACTCAGCAACCTCTTTCGGCGATAGTTTTAGCTCGAGCCTCCCGAAATTTTCGCGGTCGGCGTAGCCGGGGTGGGCGCCAATCGCCACGCCCGCGCGCACTGCCTGCTCGATGGTGGTGCGCATGGTCGTGGCATCGCCGGCGTGAGCGCCGCACGCTACGTTCGCGGAGGTAATCGAGCGCAACAGAGCTTCTTGCGTGCCATCGGCAATGGCTTCTGGCATTTCGCCCATGTCGCAATTCAAATCGATCCGTACCTGCGGGCTGGTCATTCGAGAATCAGCTCCTTCGAGGCGAGCAATTTTTCCTGCTCCAACAAAAGCTCGCGCGCCGTTTCCATGCCCACTGGTTCAAATCGAATTTCATCGCGCGGTTTCAGCTGCGCCAGGCTGCCCTGATCGGCCGAGATCACGTTAGCAATCTTGGGATAGCCGCCGGTGGTTTGTTGTTCCACGAATAAAATAATGGGAAGGCCTGCCGCGGTGATTTGCACGGCGCCTAGCGACACGCCTTCGGAAATCATCTCGCCGCCCGCCGAGGCAAGCGCTGGACCCTCGAGCCGCAGCCCCATGCGGTTCGATTCTTCGGTAACGCGGTAAGTATTTTTGTAAAAAGATTCTTGCGCCTCATCCGAAAACCAATGGCTTTGCGGCCCCGGAGTTAGACGCAGAATTTTTCGAGGCGCCAACTGGGCCACCGACTTGGACCGGACGGTGGCCTTATGAAAAGTCCGGAAAATGCCCCCTGCTGTTCCAATTTTCAGGACGTCTCCCTTGCGCAATGCCCTGCCCTCGAAGCCGCCGAGGCTACTTAGCAGATGCGTGGACGCGCTTCCCAGAAATAATTTCACGTCGATGCCGCCGCGGACGCATAGGTAACACCGCGCGCCGGATCGAGTCGGTCCCATTCGCAAAGTCTG
>DASXMM010000101.1:0-3275 GCA_036495665.1 Candidatus Acidiferrum sp.
GCGGCGAGGGAGAACATTGGGTCCTCGCTTACGCTTGGCACCCGATCATCGCCATAAACGTGGTCGGCAGCGGCCACATCGATATTCTAGGTGTGCTGTTGCTGTTGGTGTCTGTCGCTGCGCTTGGACGCCGCTGGCGGATGCTCGCCGCGATCGCCTTTGCCCTGGCCGTTGCCATAAAGTTTCTTCCAATCGTGCTGGCGCCGCTCTACTGGCGGCGGCTGCGTATTCGCGATGCCTTGCTGGGCGCGCTCGTTTTCGGAATTCTGTACGTGCCCTTTTTAGAAGCCGGAAAGATTCCGATCGGCTCTCTCAGTACCTACGTCCAGCGTTTTCGTTTCAATGACCCGGTGTTCGCAACGCTCGAGCGAGTGGCGAGTCCGCAGATCGTGGCCGGTCTGGCAGCGCTTGCTGGGCTAGTCGCCGCCGCATGGCTTAGGCGTAAGCCGTCAGCGAGCTGGCCGGACAATTGGGCATGGCCGATGGCCGCATCGCTCGCGTGCGCGCCGGTCATTTATCCTTGGTACCTGTTCTGGCTGCTACCGTTTCTTCGTTCCGCGTCAACGCTGCCGCTCCTAGTTTGGACTGTCAGTGTCCTGCCAACTTATATTGTCTGGCACCTGCGCTCGCTGGGACACGAGTGGAAAGTCCCCGGCTGGGTCGTGCTGTTGGAGTATGGCGCCGTCGCGGTAGCCGCCGCGATTGTGTTGCTTCGCCGTCTCGCACAACCGATCGCGCTGGCCCCAACTGCGGAAGCGCTTTCAGCGAGTCGCAACCAAGGCGATGGATCCGCAGATAGTGCAGGATAAGTTGTTGTCTATTGCGCGTTCACCCAATCGTTTGACCCCGTCAGCTTGACGGCCACATCCGAAAAGAAAATCCGCGCGGGTTTGCCGTCCGCCGTCCCGCGGTGGTCCGTCGCGACAAGCAGAGGACCGGCCATCTTGTAACCCGCCCACGTCGTGGTGAGAAGCGTTGGCTTTTTGTCTCCCCCGCGATGGTAGATAAATTCCTTAACGCGTTTGTCGGGGCCGACGAAGAGCGTCCAAGTATCGCCCGGCGTGTAGCCGCCCAGCTCCGCGGGATAACTCACCACCACCTTCTCGGCGGTACCCTTCCCCAGCGGCAGTTTCTGCATGCCCGCATCTTCCACCTTGGCCCCGCTGTCCTGGTATTGATGAAAGGCGAACATCAGCCAATATTGATCGTTCACGAAGCCCGGCTCGATTTGCTCCTTCACTGCTGCGTCCTGGCTGCTTAGTTCAGAGCGCAGGTACGTAACTTTCACCGGCTTGCCTTCCTTGTCTTTGCTCTCGTAGGTGACTCGGCCGGTTTTGGGCTCCCAGGTCCAGGTTCGAGAAACTTTGATCCCGGGCAAATCTATGTTGAAGGTGTAGCGGATCTGCTCGATCTGGCCAAACGAATCAAGACCATAGGTCTTGGCGATCTCTTCGGAGATTGGCGGGCGATTCTGCGCCCAGGAAGGTGCAGCAAGAACCAGCACCCCGAGAACTAGAAGACAGATCCCCCGAACACGGCTCGAATGAATCATGGAATTCCCTCCTCGGTGAATTGAACCCACGGCGCGTTGGATGAAAGGCAAAGGTTTGAGGATGTAGGAATTTTGTGGGCGCGCGCTATACTTCGTCCACACCGACAGCGCCGACCGCGAAAATTCATACCCTTCCTCGCTTCGCCGCGCATTATATCCCGCACTCGAAATTCGCCGAAAGCCTATCGGCGACTACAGTACCGCGTCAAGTAGGATGCCGTTACGAGAATATGCTGGTTCTTTACAACGCAGCGCTCGACCTAAAAATTATCCATTCGGGAACGAGCGGCAACGCCGTGAGTTCTTGAGGTTTCTAATGCGCTCCAGCCCCGCCTTGCACCGATCTGATTTTCCGCGTCAACAAAACCAGCGGCGCCCCAATCAGGCATGCGCAGCCGAGCATCCAGAAGCAATCGAGAAAACTCAAAAAGGACGCTTGCTGAAGAATAATATGTGCCAGTTGCGCTTTGGCGTGCACCGCCGCGTCAGCAGCAGAAAATCCGCCGTTCGCGTAGCGCTGGGATAAAGAAGCCAGCCGCTCCCTGTAGGGAGGATCATAGGGAGTCGCATGCGCGACCAGAACGGACTGATGATACTGCGTTCGTCGCGCGAGAAGCGTCGTAACAAACGCGATCCCGAAGCTTCCGCCCTGATTGCGAAATAGGTTGGTCAAGCTCGAAGCCTTGTTGTTCTTGTTTTTGGGCAAATACGAATACGCGAGCTGGCTTACCGGAACAAAGAGCGGCGCAATCCCTAGCCCCTGAATCGCTCGCGCAAAAGCGATGTGCCGGTAATCCGTGCCCAGATCGAAGCTCGCGAAGTGCCACATCGCAAACGCAAAAATAATGTAGCCCGTGAAAATCATCGGCTTGATGCCGACTTTCGGCAGAATCCGAACCACCAGCGGTGCCAGCGCCACAATCACAAGTGCGCCCGGTCCAAGAGCCAGCCCGGCGTCCGTCGCGGTATACCCGTAAAGACTCTGCAACATTTGCGGGATCAAAACGGTCGACCCAAAAAGCGCAAATCCAAAAAGGAAATAGTAAAAGTTAGCGATGGCAAAATTCCGGTCCGCAAGCAGGCGGATCTCCACCACGGGATCGGGATGGCGCCATTCCCAAAACACAGCCGCAACGATGGCCACCATCGCGATCGAGAAAAAGAAAACAATGAACCGGCTCTCGAACCAATCCTCTGTTTGCCCGCGATCGAGAACAACTTCGAGGCACGCAAAACCGAGCGCCACAAGAACAATTCCCAGCCCATCCACCTTGAGTTTTCCACCCTTACGTGCCTCTTGCACTTCGCGCGTAAACTCCGGTGGGTCGGAAACAAGCCGGCTCGTCAGAATCAGCGACAAAATTCCGATTGGAATATTGATAAAGAAAATCCAGCGCCAGCTCCAGTTGTCGGTAATCCACCCGCCGAGCGGCGGTCCAATCACCGGCGCCGTCACAATGGCCATGCTGTACAACGCAAACGCCGCCGCCCGCTTCTTCGCCGGAAATGTATCGACAAGAATCGCCTGCTCCACCGGAGCAAGCCCGCCGCCCCCAATCCCCTGCAGCACGCGGAAAAAAATCAGTAAACCGAGCGAAGGAGCCAGCCCGCAAAGCAACGAGCTTGCCGTGAACAGCACCACACAAATCATGTAGTAGCGTTTGCGGCCAAACACGCGGCTCAGCCACGCCGAAAGCGGCAGCACCACCGCGTTGGACACCAG
>DASXMM010000102.1:0-18153 GCA_036495665.1 Candidatus Acidiferrum sp.
CCTTCCTCGATATACCTGGAAATGTTTTCGACCATCACGATGGCGTCGTCCACGACGAATCCCGTCGAAATGGTGAGCGCCATCAGCGAAAGGTTGTCGAGGCTGTAGCCCAGTGCATACATCGCGCCGAAAGTGCCCACCAGGGAGAGCGGCACAGCCACGCTGGGAATAATCGTCGCCAGCAAGTTCCGCAAAAAAAGAAAAATCACCATGACGACGAGCGCAATCGTCAGCATCAACTCGAACTCGACGTCCGAAACCGAAGCCTGAATCGGCGTGGTCAGGTCGGTGAGAATGGTAACGTCGATCCCTTTGGGAAGGTTCGTCTCCAACTGCGGCAAAAGAGCCTTGATGCGCTTCACCACGCTAATCGTGTTCCCGCCCGGCTGCCTCTGCACGTTCACGATCACCGCCGGCGTCTTGTTCATCCACGCAGCCAGATTCGTGTTCTCCACGCCATCCACAATCTTCGCCACGTCCGTCAGCATGACCGGCGCGCCGTTGCGATAGGCCACGACAACGTTCCGATAGTCCTTGCTGGTCACAAGCTGGTCGTTGGCATCAATCTGGTAATCCTGCCGCGGACCGTCAAAGTTTCCCTTCGCCGCATTCACGCTTGATTGCGTAACGGCCGTCCGCAAATCCTCGAGATTGATCCCGTAAGACGACAGCGCAGCCGGATTGGCTTGAATCCGCACCGCGGGCTTTTGCCCGCCGCTGATGGTGACCAGCCCAACGTCGCTCAACTGCGAAATCTTGGGAGCCAGCCGTGTGTCCACCAGATCTTCCACCTGCGACAGCGGAATGGTGTTCGACGTAACGGCCAGCGTAATCACAGGCGCATCGGCGGGATTGGTCTTGCTATAAATCGGCGGCGCTGGCAGATTCGCCGGCAAAAAGCTCTGAGAAGCGTTGATAGCCGACTGCACTTCCTCTTCCGCGATATCAATATTCAAAGTCAGAGCAAACTGCAGCACGATCACCGAGCATCCGCCCGAGCTGTTCGACGTCATCTGGGTGAGCCCTTGAAGCTGTCCAAACTGCCGCTCGAGAGGCGCCGTCACCGTCGTTGCGACAACCTCCGGACTTGCCCCCGGATAAAACGTCAAGACCTGAATCGTCGGATAGTCGACCTGCGGCAATGCCGACACCGGTAGCTGCGTGTAGCAGACAATTCCCACCAGCAGAATTGCCGCCATCAACAGCGCGGTGGCGACCGGTCTTAAAATAAACGGGCGTGACGGGCTCAAGGGGCAGTGCTCCCGGCGGGGGTTGCGTTAGCGGGCTTTCCGTTGCCGGGGGCTCCCGCGATCGTAACTTTCGCGTTGTCCTGCAGTTTGTCGAAACTGCTATTCGCCAGCACGTCCCCAGGATTGATACCCGTTACCTGCGTCTTTCCTGCGTCGGTGACTCCGGCCTTAATGCTGCGCATGTGCGCGTTGTTGTCCTGCAGCACATAAACAAACGCAGCCTGGCCGTTGTGTTGAATCGCAGACGCTGGAATCAGGGTAGCGTCGTGGATCGTATCCACCAGCAGCCGAATGTTGACAAACTGATTCGGAAACAGTGACGAATCCTTATTCTCGAAAGACGCGCGGGCCAGGACGGTTCCCGTGGTCGTATTAATCTGATTATCGAGCGTCAAGAGCTTTCCCGGCGCGATCTTGTTTAGCCCGCTCCGGTCAAACGCGTCCGCGGCAAGTGCCGCGCCCTTGTGCAGACGCTGCTGCACCGGCCCGAGATTGTCTTCCGGTATTGTGAAGATCACGGTAATCGGCGACATTTGCGTGATCACTGCGAGCGTAAGCGTTCCCGACGACTGTACGACGTTTCCGGGATCCACCAGCCGCAGTCCCACTTTCCCGGTGATCGGAGCCGTAATGTGGGTATAGTCCAGTTGAACTTCGTCAAACTGCACGACACCCTGGTCCAGTTTTACGGTTCCCTCGTCTTGCAACACAATCTTTTCCTGATCGTCCAGCGTCTGCTTGGGAATGGCGTTGCGCGCCCACGCCTGCTTGTACCGCTCGAGATCCATCTTCGCTTGCCCTAGTACGTTTTCATCGCGCTCGAGCGTGCCCTTCGCCTGCAGCAGCGTGGCTTCGTATGTCCGCGGGTCGATATCAATCAGCGGGTCGCCCTTCTTGACGATCTGCCCCTCGGTATAGTGCACCGCGACCACGATTCCATTCACCTGGCTCGTAATGGAAGCCGTGTAGACCGGCGTCACCGTGCCGATCGAATCGAGGTACATTCCGATGTCGCCCTTCTGCGCGGTCGCGGTCGTGACCGTCACCGGTCCGCCTCCACCCCTCGGCGATTTCGCAGCCGTAGTGTCGTTGTGGTGGCGCAACACCAGGTAGAAGGCAACCCCAAAGACCAGCAACATGACAATCCACATAACTGCCTTAAAACCTTTGCGTTTTGGTGCTCCGGGAGCCGGAAGCTGGTGCTCCGGTCCTATGACTGGGTGTTCATTCTGATCTGTCGGCAAGTAGATTCCTCATCAAAGTCTCTAAGTTAGGCAGTCCCTCAAAAGTGTCCTTAAGTAAGACGAATTCTAGCCAGATTTGGATACGCCTGAGCGTCCTGGATAGAACAATCCCCGGGAATCGGAACAAACTAAGAATTGCTGGCCCTGAACAATGACTGCATTTTACCTTCGCAATTGGCGTGGTTGCTACCAGATTTGCGACGGCCTAACCCTAGGCGAGGGACTCCGGCATCTGGGCCTGCCGCCCATCCGGTCGTACTGTTCTCTACCAATAAAACAGGCCGGGCAAGACACCCGGCCTCCGCAACTCTCGAGCGCCGCAACGTCAAATCAAAAATGGCACGAAGCCACTCCTCGCTTCTGCAAATACTTCTGATGATATTCCTCCGCCCGATAAAACGGCCCCGCCGCCGTAATCTCCGTAGCAATCGGACGCTTCAATTTCCCGCTGGCGTCGAGCGCCTCTCGTGACTTCTTCGCAATCGCCTCCTGCTCCGGCGAATGCACGAAAATCGCCGTCCTATACTGCGAACCAAAATCCGGCCCCTGCCGGTTCAATTGCGTCGGATCATGGATCTTCCAAAACACATCCAAAAGCTGCTCGTAGCTCACGTTCGCCGGATCAAACGTCACCTGTACCACTTCCGCGTGCCCCGTCTCATCCGTGCAAACATCCTTATACGTCGGATTCAGCATCTCCCCGCCGCTATAACCCACCGCCGTCTCAATCACTCCCGGTACCTTCTGAAACGCCGCCTCAATTCCCCAAAAACAACCAGCCCCAAACGTAGCAATCTCTTGCATAGCCCACCCCTGACCCAATCCTAATCTTTTTGAACTATTAAGCTAAGCGAAACTAGAAAACTCGCCGCCACTCCCGCGAGCCCGAGGCATTAGATGTAACGCACCACCCCTAAGTTTCGAGCTTGATGGACTTGTAGGGGCCCAGAATGCTGCGTCCCTACTTCCCTAGCCGCACAAATTCCCGCACACCAATCCCTCGCACCGTCACGACTTCGCCTTCGTCGCCCCCGCCGCCCCCACAAAACTCTTCAACTTCGCCTGCGCCAGACTCTTATAAGCGCTATTCACCGAAGCCGACTGCGTAAACGCATCCTTCGCCTCCGCGTTCCGCTTCAAATTCAAAAGCGCAAATCCCAGCCAATACTGATTCCTCCCGTAACTCCCCTCATCCGGCTTCAACAGCCCCGAAGCCGCCTTGAAGTTCTCCACCGCCGCCGCGTTATCCTTCTTCTGTATACTCACCTGCCCCAAAGAACTCAGCGCCAGCCCTTTTTGCAAAGAAACCTGTGCCTGCCACTGTTCATCTGTCACGCCCTCCGGCTTCGGCGCCGTCCCCAACAACGTAATCGCCTTTTTCGCCCACGCCTCCGCCTTATCTAGTTGCTCGCCATTCTCCCCGTAATAATCCGAAAGCAAAAGCAGCATCCCTATATTGTTGGGATCCTTCGCCAACACTCCATTCGCCATTTCCAGCATCTTCGGCACGTTCTGCGCCTGCTGATAAGAAGTCGCCGCCACGCCCAGTGCCTGATTCGCATACGGCGACGCAGGGAACAATTCCGCGAAGTGCACCAAAAGCGCTGCCCGCTTCCCAGGATTCTGCGTCCGGTAAACTCCCAGAAAAATCGCCTGCTCGATGTACGTAATATTGTCCTTGTTGCTCTCCAGCGTCGTCGTCTTTTGCCGCTCCCAGTTGTCAGCATCCGTCCCGCTCGGCGCCGCCTCCGCCTTGAAGCGCTGCAGAATCCCCGGTACCTTCTCCCCATACGCCATCAACTTATCCACGTCGCCCTTCTCGCTCGCCGCCCGCACCATATTCACCGCGTTCGAAAAACTATCCGGATCCAGCGCAAAGAGCTTGTCCCCATACTCAAACGCCTTGTCGTAATTCTTTTGTGCGATGTAATAATTCACGTAGAGATCGTCGGCCACAATCGCCATATCGCCCTGCCCCAGCGTCGACGAAAACTTGTCAATCAACGCCAGTTTCTGCGCCGGGTCGCTAGCCGCGTTAATCTCCGTCATCGCGTGGTCCGCGTCCGAACCCGCCGGAATCGGTACATACTTCCCAATCTGCTGCGCACGAGCCCCACGCGTCGCAAAAATCGCCAGAACAAGAAGCCCGATAACGTTCGCAGTTCGGTTCATGGATACCTCCAAGGAAGGAAATTGCCTGCATCTTAGTGCCGCCCCGTTCCTCACGCAACAAATTCCTCGCGGAAACGCCGCACGCCGCCGAATGTGGAGTGCCATAGCCCCGCTCCCGCTCTTTTCGTCTAGAATGTAGAGCTGTTCGGGAAGTTTTGCGGAGGAACCAGTGCCAATGTTCGATTCCTGTCCCAGCGTGCCCTTGCGAGTGTTAGCCGCCGTTGGAGCGCTCGCATTCTGCCTAACCGCCCCACTCGCACCGCAAACCACTGCCCAAACCCCAATGAAGTGCCACCCTATGGACACTCGCGAAGAACTCCCACCCGAAAAACTCCCACCCCCGCAAAAACTTACCGGCATCGGCAACGCCCACATCCGCATCACCGCCACTCCCGAAGCCCAAGTGTGGTTCGACCAAGGCTTAAACCTTCTCCACGACTTCTGGGACTACGAATCCGTCCGCGCTTTCGAGCAAGGCATCCGCGTCGACCCCAACTGCGCCATGTGTTACTGGGGCGTCTACCACGCCGAGCTGTTCACTCACAGCAACGCCAAGTACTACGCCAAGCAAGCCCTTGCCAAAGCTGGCGCTCTCAAAGGCCACGCCAGCAAGGCCGAACGCCTCTACATCGAAGCGAGCGTCGCCGCCGAAGCCGCCGAAAGCTCCGATAAAGACGAAAAATCCAAACACGATACGAAAGAAGTCCAGCTCTACCGCAAGCTCGTAAAAGCCAATCCCAAAGACCTGCAAGCCCGCATTTTCCTCGCCAACGCCGTCTCCGATGGCTACGACGACAACGACGAACCGCGCACAGGCCAAAAAGAAGCCCTCGCCATTTTTCAATTCGTTATGAAAGAAGATCCCGAAAACTCCGCCGCCAACCACTACTGGATCCACGCCGTCGAAGCCAGCCCGCACCCCGAGCAAGCCCTCCATAGCGCCGAAATCCTCGGCCGCCTCGCTCCAACTTCCGGCCACATGGTCCACATGCCCGGCCACATTTTCTATCGCACCGGCGATTACGGCCGTGCCAAAGAATCCTTCGCCGCCTCCATGCTGGCCGACGAGCAATACATGCGATCGCAGCACATCGGCGTCGACGACGACTGGAACTACGTCCACAACTTGATGTATGCCATCGCGAACCTGGTCGAAGCAGGCCAATGGACCGAAGCCACCGCTCTCTCCGGTCGCGCAAGAAGCGCCCGCGGTCAACTTGAAAACTCGCTCTACCCGTGGTCACCGCGCGACGCCATGTCCCGCCTCGATCCGCGTCTTCCGGTGGCCCTCCGCGCCGCGGATTGGAACACCACTCTCACGCTTTTGAAATCCGCCGACGCGCCAGCAACGCTCCCCAACCTCCAGTTCCTCGCGCGTGAACTGACCCAATTCGCGCAAGGCATGCAAGCGCTCGATACCCACGACATCCCGCAAGCCGAATCAGCCTCCGCGCAATTCGATGCCGATCTCTGGCGTATCTCTCAGCGCCTCAAAGACGAAGAAGACGCCAAGTCCAAAGAAAAAGACAAAGACAAGAAATCAGCGGACTCCAATCCGCCGAAACTCCCGCTCATGCCGGATGCGTATCCTAAATCGCTGGTGAGCAACCTCTCGATTATGTCGCTGGAATTGCGTGCCGGACTTCTCGTAGCGAAGAAGCAAAACGAGGAAGCAAAAAAACTCTACGCCCAGGCCACGCAAGAAGAAAAAGCCCTCGGCTACCACGAACCTCCCGCCTATATCCGCCCCGTAGGCGAAACCGAAGCCGCCGCTTTCCTCGCCGCATCGGACTGGCCCGCCGCAAAAGCCGCTTACCAAAAAGCTCTGGCCGAACGCCCCAATTCCGGCTTGCCGCTCTACGGCATTGCCCTCTCCAGCGAAAAAGCCGGCGAAACCACCGCCGCCGCAAAAGCCTACGCCGACTTCCTCTCCGCCTGGAAATCCGCCGACCCTAACCTCCCGCAACTAACGCACGCCCGCGACTACGTCGCCTCTCACAACGCCGTCACCGCAGTTGTAGGGTCCACCTTCTGAGGTGGACCGCCATTGCTAACCCGCGCCCGCCACTGCAGCGCCTCTCAACATGCGCCCCTAGCGCGCGAACCGCTCACCAATCGCTTTGTTACCGTTCCTAAATGTCTCAATCACCCTGCAAAGCATGTTGTGGAGTCCATCCGATCCCGATGCGCCAGCCTCGCGAGTATGCAAGCAGTTCCATCCCACCAGTCCAAGCCGCTCTTGTCATTCGAATTGCTTAAAGATTTCTATTGATGTTCGGTAACTATCGTGCTACCCTGGGGCGTGGAATTCGTAATCTATCCCTCGCACGCCGCCCCGAAGGCATTTCTCCTGCCGGTTTTGATCCAGAGTAAGCGCCGTGTGCCATCTCTGGCCAAGCGGTGCGTGCTCCCTCCTGCACGCTCACAGAGCAGGCACAGAGCAATTTCGCCCCTGTGTTTTCATCCACTTACAAACGCCTTTTCTCGTAACTCCTTTCTACTCATATTCTTACAAACGCCTAGGGGTATTTCAAAAAGCCCCTGTCCCGCGCGTATTGTTGGGGGGAAGCCGCACGAAGCAACCCCCTCGTTTTCATGCTGTTACGCACTCTTCAGAAATCAGCGCTTGGCGCAAACCCTTTCGCCTCAATCGCTTCCGCACTTTTTGCGGGACAGCCAATCCTGGCTGTCCTTCGCCCGGTCAAACTGTATTCCGCAGTCACCTCCGCCACGCTTTCAGCATCCAGCAGGCAGGCGTATAGTGGCACTCGGTATGGTCACCTTCGACAGCAGCGGCGCTACCTCTCCCGACGCACCCGCTCCCGGTTTCCTCGCTCGGACCATTTTCAACACCGGCCACAAAACGATCGGTCTCCGCTACCTCTGGCTCGCGCTGGGCAGCGTGCTCCTCGGAATGCTCCTCTCGCTGCTCATGCGCGCTCACCTCGTCTGGCCGGGCGTTCAAATCCCTTTTCTCTCGGGATTCGGCGGAGCCCCCGAGCGCTACACCGCGCTCACCATGCTGCACGGCTCGCTGATGGTTTTTCTCGTGCTCACCGCCGCGCCGCAAGCCGGCTTCGGCAACTATTTCCTGCCTCTACAAATCGGCGCCCGCGAAATGGCGTTTCCCGCGCTGAATCTCTTTTCGTTCTGGAGCACGTTCGCGTCGCTCGTTGGCATGACAGCCGCTTTCTTCGTCCGGCCCGACGCGGGCATAACGCTCTGGACCGCCAGTGTTGCCCTCTTCTGCCTCGCTGCTTTACTCACCGCTCTGAATTTCACCGTCACCACGCTCGACCTTCGCGCCACTGGAATGACTCTTCCGCGCATGCCTCTCACCGTGTGGGCCTGGTTCATCAACGCCATCCTCAGCATGTTGATTTTCAGCATCCTTCTCGCCGCTTGCGTTTTTCTTCTTTCCGATCGCTTGCTCGGCTCGCAGTTTTTCTCGCCGCTCGCTTTTCTCGCTCAGCAGCCCCCCAACGTCACTCAATCCACGCTTCTCTCTCTTTGGCAGCGCCTCTTCTGGTTTTTCGCGCAAGCGGAAGTCTACGTCGCCATGCTCCCGTGTTTCGGAATCGTCTCGCATCTGCTCTCCACATTTTCCCGCAAGCCTGTCTGGGCCGAACGCGCCGCCGTTCTTGCGCTCTGCGGTGTTGGACTCTTCGGTTTCTTCATCTGGGGCCAACACATGTTTTCGAGCGGCCTCAACCCGTGGTCGCCTCTCGTTTTTTCGCTGCTCGCCTCCTCTCTCGGCCTGCCCGCTTGCGTTCTGCTGCTAAGTTGGTTCGGTACGCTCTGGAACGCCAAAATTCAGCTCAACACCGCGATGCTTTTTGCCCTCGGTTTCGTTTCTCTTTTCCTCGCTGGCGGCGTCTCTGGACTTTTTCTCGCGCGCAACGATCTCGCAGCCGTTTCTGTCACCGACGACTTTGTCACCGGCCACTTTCACCTGGTCATGGGCGTAGCCGCGACGTTCGCCATACTCGCGGCTCTCTTCTTTTGGTTTCCCAAAATGTTTGGCCGCCGTCTCAACGAGCCTCTCGGGAAACTGCACTTCTGGCTCACCTTCGCGGGCGTCTACTGCGTCTTCATGCCCATGCATTGGCTCGGTCTAATGGCCCACTCCCGCGCACCGGACGCCGCAATTGCGGTGAGCACTCCGTTCGGTGCGACGTTCGACACGCCCTTCAGCGCGTCTCTTCGCACGTTTGTTACGGTCGCGACGATTGTTACCGTCGCCGCACAGATCCTCTTTCTCATCAATTTTATTTCGACCTTATGGCGCGGCGAAAAAATCGAAGATCCCAATCCATGGCGCGCCACGACACTCGAGTGGACCGTTCCCTCGCCGCCGCCACTCGACAACTTTGGCATACGCGATCCAATGGTTTATCGTGGAGCCTACGAATTCAACGCGCAAAGTGCGCCGTTCGATTTCGTCGCGCAAAACGTTGTTCCCGCGGTGTCGGAGCGCGAGTCGCAAGTAAAGCAGCCGCTCAAAGAAAGCGCGCAGGAGAAGTAAGAACGCAGTCATGTCAGGCACAACTATCGTCGACGACATCGAGCTGATCATCGAAGACATCGGTGGCGGCGGAGGAAAACTTCCGCCCGCTGGTGGCGATGACGGCGGAGACAGCGGTAAACGTCCCCGCCCGCAGTTGCCGTCCTCGCGCCGTTACGCCACGGCAGTCGTTATCGCCATCGTCTCCATCGTCATGTTCTTCATGGCCATGGCCAGCGCGTTCATCTATCTCCGCGCCAACAGCAACCGCTGGGTTCCTCTGCGTCTTCCCTGGCTCATTTGGGTGAACACGGCACTTCTCCTCCTGAGCAGTGCCGTGATCGAACTGGCGCGCCGCCGTCTTGCGTTGGGCGAGCTGCCGCAATTTCGTAAACTCTGGTTCGCCGCTACGACTCTCGGTGTACTCTTTCTCGCCGGCCAACTCGCCGCTTGGCGTCAACTTGTTCTCGCAGGTTTCTACGTAGCCACCAATCAGGCCAGCAGCTTTTTCTACATTTTTACCGGCTTGCACGGGCTGCATCTTCTCGGCGGAATTTGCGCGCTGCTCTACGTTTCCTTCCGCAAATTTGAGAAGGCCAAAGTCTCGCGCTCCATCGCCGCCGAAGTCACCTCCTACTACTGGCACTTTATGGACGGCCTCTGGATTTTCCTGCTCGCTCTTCTGGTGCTAGGCAAGTGATGGAAGACGCTCGATGAGCGCGCAAACACAGAGCACGTCGTCGTTAGAAGCGGTGCCGCAACTCGATCTCGCGGCGCAGTACGCTGCCATCGGCGAAGAAATTCGCGCTGCCGTCGACAAAGTCCTCGCGTCGCAACAATTTATTTTAGGGCGCGAAGGCGCCGCGCTGGAAACGGAAATCGCGCAGCTCTGCGGGGTTGCGCACGGCGTGGGCGTCGCCTCCGGAACCGACGCGTTGATCCTCGCTTTGCGCGCCTGTGGTGTTCACGCCGGCGATGAAGTCATCATCCCGCCGTTCACCTTCGTTGCCACCGGCAGCGCCGTCAGCGCCATCGGTGCAAAACCTGTCTTCGCCGACATCCGCCCGGACACGTACAACATCGATCCCTCGGATCTCCCACGTCGCGTGACGCCAAAAACAAGAGCGATCATCGCGGTCCACCTGTACGGACTTTCCGCCGACATGGATCCGCTTTTAGATTTTGCGCGCGCCCATAATTTGAAAGTGATTGAAGACAACGCACAAGCCATCGGCGCAACCTACAAAGGACGCCCAACGGGTTCGATGGGCGACGTCGCATGCCTCAGTTTTTATCCCACAAAAAATCTCGGCGCGTACGGCGACGCTGGAATGATCGTCACGAATTCCAGCGAGCTTGACGCGCGACTGCGCACGCTGCGCAATCACGGCCAGTCCGCAAAATATGTGAGCAGCGAGCCGGGCTGGAACAGCCGTCTGGATGAAATTCAGGCCGCGATTCTTCGCGTAAAGCTGCGGCACTTGCCGGAGTGGCAGCGAGCGCGCCAGTCGCACGCTGAAGCCTACTCAAAGCTGCTGCTAGGCATTCCCGGAATTGCGCCGCCGCTCGTCCCCGAAAATTACCAGCACGTTTTTCACCAGTACACGGTTCGCGTCGAGCAGCGCGACGCGTTGCAGCAAGCTCTAACCGCGCGAAATATCGGCAGCTCCGTTTACTATCCAGTGCCGCTGCACCTCCAGCCGCTGTACAGCGCGCTGGGCCACAAACGCGGCGATTTTCCTCACAGCGAACACGCCGCCAACGAAGTCATCTCACTCCCCATGTACCCAGAGCTGCGTCCCGATCAAATCACGCGCGTAGCGGAGGCCGTCGCTGCATTCGTCACTCACTAGCCTTCGCCACTCTGGCTTCGATCAACCGCATACTAGCGTTGACGAATGACGCGCCCCGCAGAAATGTTTGCGAAACGCACAAACTGGAATCTCGAGACGAATCGCCTGGGCGCCGCGCTCGCCGCACATCGCGCGGCAGGGAAGCCGCTGATCGACCTGACGGTCTCAAATCCCACCGAGTGCGGCTTCCACTACAACGAGGAAGCCATCCTCGCCGCGCTGCGCAATCCCGCAGCGTTGAAGTATGAACCGAATCCGCGAGGCCTAGCGGTGGCGCGCGAAGCGGTGGCGCGTTACTACGCGGAACGCGCTGCGCCCATGCGGTACGCGGAGCGACGGGAGGCGGGCGGCGTCCCGTTTACACCTCACGCAGAGCGAGCCGCGGCTCTGCAGCGAGAGGCGCATGGTGGCGCGACTCCGCACGCAGCCGTTGTCTCAATTGACGATATTTTTCTTACGACCAGCACGAGCGAAGCGTATTCCTACGTGTTTCGGACGCTGTGCGATCCGGACGACGAGGTTGTGGTGCCGGAGCCGAGCTATCCGCTGTTTGGATTTCTGGCGGAAATTCAGGATGTTCGGCTGGCGCGCTACCCATTGGTCTATGACCATGGCTGGCAGATCGATTTTCACTCGCTAGAGCAAGCAATCACGCCGCGGACACGCGGAATCATTGTCGTACACCCGAACAATCCGACGGGAAATTTCTGCAAACCCGATGAGATGGGCAAGCTGAACGAAATTTGCGCTGCACGCGGACTCGCGATTATCGCCGACGAAGTGTTTCTGGATTTCGCGCTGAAAGAAAATCAAGCGGCAACGTTCACAGCCAACGCTGTGACGTTTGCCGCAAACTCCCCTGCGAATTCCGCCGCGCTGAAGGACGAACGAGCCGCCACGTTTGCCGGCAACCCCGGGGCGCTGACATTTACGTTGAGCGGTTTGTCCAAGATTTGCGGGTTGCCGCAAATGAAGGCATCGTGGCTGGCCGTCAGCGGGCCGGATGCCCTAAAAGGGGAGGCCTTGGCGCGGCTCGAGGTCATTGCGGATACCTATCTTTCCATGAATGCGCCAATCCAGTTGGCTCTGCCAGCATTTCTAGCCGAGCGAGCGCAGTTCCAGCGCGAGTTGATGGCGCGCGTGAAGGAAAATCTTCACGAACTCGACAGCCAGTTGGCGGAACAGAAATCCTGCAGCCGACTAGTGGTCGAAGGGGGCTGGAACGCCGTGGTACGCGTGCCTGTAATAGGGTCAGATGAGGAGCTCGCGCTTGAGCTGGTGCAGGGTAGAGGAGTGTACGTCCATCCCGGCCACTTCTACGACTTCGCTTGTGTTGGCTATCTTGTGGTGAGCCTGATCGCGCCGACGCAAACATTTTCTGAGGGGGTTCGCCGGTTGCTCTCGACTTTATAGCGCTGTACGAGATCGGTTGGCTCTCACTATTCCTGTTATATGGGTGAAGCACTGAACAGAGCCAAGCACTGCAACTCGGTCTGTTGGGCCGATCCCGTCACACGCCTCAGACCCGTCTCATCTCTCCTAAATTCCATAGGTTCTGTGACCAATGGTACGAGTGGCTCAAGCTGGAGCCAACCTCAGGAGCGACACAAATATAAAATGCAGATAACGCTACATTTACGCTAAATATAGTTCCTCTCGATTGAGAGTCCATTTGGAATCTGGATTGCACCCAAAGTCGCGATAGCGGTTGCCGTGTTCCTATGTGCGGAGTGTGGTATCCGAATTTCTTTTAATCGAGGGGGGTTCCAGTGGAAAACTGTCTTCGCAGAATGGTGTCATTGTTTGGGATAGTCGCTTTGGCATTAGGACTAGCAATTGCGAGCCAAGTCGGCGCGCAGATCATCAGCGGCGACTTGGTTGGAACGGTTCTTGATAAGACGGGCGGCGTCGTACCTGGCGCTACGGTCGAGGCCGTGAACGTCGCAACGGGCGTTAAGTATACGACCAAATCAAACGACGCGGGCGAGTATCGCATCAACAACTTGCCGGTAGGGACGTACAACATTTCCGGATCAGCGACTGATTTTGCCACCACGACCTTTAACGGGTTCGCAGTGGAACTAAACAAGACGAGCACGCTGCAAATCACCCTCGAGGTGAAGGGTACGGCTGCGACCATTGAGGTTTCTGGGTTCACGCCGGCGGTGGACACCAGCAGCGCGCAAGTGACAAACACATTTGAAACAAAGGAGATAGCAGATTTGCCTTCGGCGACGAGCGGCAGCGGCGTATTGAACCTTTCGCTCTTGGGATCCGGCGTGGCCACGAGTGGCGGCGTCGGCGTAGGGACCGGACCCTCCGTGGGCGGCCAACGCCCCCGCAACAATAACTTCACGATTGAAGGCGTGGACAACAACAGCAAAGGCGTGACGGGCCCGTTGGCGAGTGTTCCCAACGACGCGGTTGCGGAGTTCTCACTTCTGCAAAACCAGTTTTCGTCGGAATTTGGCCACTCCTCGGGTGGGCAATTCAACACAGTCGTCAAGAGCGGGACCAATTCCTACCATGGGCTAGCCTACATTTATAACCAGAATCGTCATTACGACGCTCTTGATACTCAGCAAGCCATTCAAGGTTTGGGGTCGGGGCCTCTCTGCGGCTCTGCCACGGGTACTCCTGCTGACTGCTCTTCGCCGGGCCCGCGCTTTGATTTCAATCGCTTCGGCGGCCAGGTTGGTGGCCCAGTCTTCAAGAATAAACTCTTCTTTTTTGCCGACTATGAATATCAACCGCTAGGACAGGCAGGCGGAGCAGGTGCCGTCTGCGCTCCAACCGCAGCCGGGTTCACAATGATCAATAACACGCCCGGGCTCTCAGCGACGAACGTTGCCCAGTTCGAGAAGTACGTTCCGGCTGGGACACTCCCGGGTGTTGGCTGCGGGCCAATCCCGTGGGTTAATGGTTCGAGCGTTCCGACCGCAGGCCTCGCGGTGGTGTCACCGAGCTTCAGCAATACGAAAATCCTCGTTACGAGCATGGACTATAACATTTCCTCGAAGGATCAGCTTCGTGGCCGCTACATCTACAACAATTTCGCGGGGATCGACACGGCTGCAACCCTGCCGGTGTTCTTCACCTCGACGCCCGCTGTGAATCACCTGGTGGCAATAAACGAATACCACACGTTTAGCCCGACCTTGACGAACGAGTTCCGTCTGGGCTTTAACAGGTTTGCGAGCATCACCCCCTCGGGCAATTTCTCGTTCCCGGGGCTGGACAGCTTCCCGAACCTTCAATTCCAAGCAGCCGATCTCCAAGGGTTGCAGATTGGTCCGGACCCGAACGCGCCGCAAAGCTCAGTCCAGAACACATACTCCGCGGCGGAAGCAATCACCTGGACGAAAAAAGCGCACACCCTGAAGTTTGGCGTTGAAGGGCGTAAACTCATCGCTCCTCAAACGTTCACGCAGCGTTCGCGCGGCGACTATGAATATGCTACGACGTTAAAATATTTTGAGGATGCGCCGCCAGACTTTCTCGCGGAGCGCAGCAACGGCGACCCGGTGTTCTACGGAGATCAGGCGGCGATCTATTGGTTTGCCAATGACAACTGGCGCATTCGGCAAAATCTGACGCTCGATTTGGGCGTGCGCTATGAATATACGACCACTCCGTTCACCACCAGGTCGCAAGCGCTAAACTCGGCAGCCAGCGTCCCCGGACTGATAACCTTCGGAGCTCCGCAGCCGGCGCCGAACAACTGGGCGCCGCGCATTGGTTTGGCTTATTCCCCAGGGAAGGATGGACGAACGTCGATTCGGGCAGGCTTCGGTGAAGCCTACGATGTTTTGTTCGACAACCTCGGGCTGTTGTCTTTACCTCCGCAACTAAGTTCGACGATTGACTGCGCGCCCCTAGGAAGCTTCAATTGCCCGACGCCGTTTCTCGGAAGCGGCGGTATTCTTCCGGGCCCCGGGGGCATCCGAACCTTCCCGTCGGTCGCTGCCCAGCGTGCCGCGACTTCGGCTTTTCTCCCTGATCAGCTGAAGGATCCAAAGTCCATCGACTACACTCTTGGCGTACAGCATACATTTGCCAAGGACTATACGCTGGAGGTTCGCTACGTCGGGACGCGTGGCATCCACCTGCCGGCGCAGATTCAGATCAACAAGCAACCGGTGGTGACATCGTCGTTTAACTTGCCGACGTTCACGACAGCTCCATCCCAAGCAACGCTCGACGCTCTGACGACCACGCTAGGCGCTATTCAGACTGCAGCCTCTCCTGCTGTTCATGGCGAGATCGTACCGGCATACCTTGCGGCGGGATTGACGAGTACTATCACTTCGTATCAGCCTGCGGCTTCATCCACGTATAACGGCCTAGCAGTCCAGCTGAACAAGCGCATAAGCAACGGACTGCAGTTTGTGGGCGCATATACCTATAGCCATCTGATCGACGACGCCACGGCAGAGGTTTTTAGCACCGTGCTAGCTCCGCGCCGTGCACAAAACGGTCTGGACCTGAGCAACGACTTTGCCAATTCGATCCTCGATCATCGGCACCGCTTTACCCTCTCGTTGATCTACGATGAGCCATTCTTCAAGAACAGAAATGCGTTCCTGAAGAACGCCATTGGAAACTGGGAATTTGCGCCGATCTACACGTATCAGTCGGGTCAGTGGGTAACCGCGCAGAGCGGTGTTGACTCGAACGTGAATGGGGACTCTGCAGGCGACCGCGCGATCTTCAACTCCAAGGGGGTGCCAGGGACTGGGACCGGGGTGACGCCGCTGTGCAATAGCGGCCTTCCGACCGGCACGGCCTGTTCAGCCTCACCTGCCAACATCGTTGCGTATGCAGCGATCAACCCGAATGCGCAGTACATTCAGGCCGCAGTTGGAGCCGTTGCTGACGTCGGTCGTAACACGCTGCAACTCGCTCCCATTAATGATATCGACATGACTGCCGTGAAGCGTTTCACCATCACGGAGCGATTCAGGGTCGAATTCCAAGCTCAGTTCTTTAATCTCCTCAACCATCCGCAGTTTGTGGGCGGATTTCTGAATGACATCGCTCCAGTTGGATTCACGGGCTCTCAGGTCAACGTTTTGCGACCGCAAAGCTCTGACTTCAATACGCCGTCTACGCAGTTTGCGAGCAATGCACGAAGCATGCAACTAGCGTTGAAGTTCTTCTTCTAAACTCAATTCAACCTTTTCGCACAAGACAAAAAGTGCGAACTCCGGAAGGGCGTCCCAGTTCGTGGGACGCCCTTCTGCTTTCTGGGATGGCGATCTCAGACTCTCTTGAAGGCTGGATTCCATTGTCACGATAAGCGCGGACTACTATGCGGTTTTCCGCGGACACCGGTTTCACCGGCGGCACAGTTTCACAGATCACGTTCTTTTTTCCATCGACGACAAACAAAACTTCGGCGCTGCCAAAGAGAAAACCGCTGCTGATAACTCGACTGAGAAGAAACCTTCCAACTGATCCTTAATGTAGCGCGTAACCAATGAAGCTGCTGCAATTGGCTCCTGACGCTCCGCCGCGATTTTTAGCTTAATTTGACTTAAGTTGCTTGCGATTCCAGCGCTACTTGGCGCTCGTAGCCTAGACAAGCAAAGGCCGCGACTGGGGACTGGTTCGTTGAGTTGGTGAGCCTTACCAGGAGGCTGGCGCTATGTGATTCAGGAGCGGTGTGCGGTATTTGCTATGTGAAGCTACATAACAATCTCTAAAAACATCTCTTTGGCTGAGCTTTTGAGCTGATAACTTTAGCTCAGAGCAATCGGTTTATGGCGACGGAAGAGCCTGGGCACACCAGGCTAGCTGCTCGCCAAGCATGAAGTTGCGTTGAGAAGAGCGGGCCAGGCTTCGCAAATTCCATGGGAAAAACTTAGCGAGAGCTTCCAAGGGTGAAGCTCGTTCCAATAGGGAAAGCACGACCGGATAGAGAGACATCATCGGTATCCGGTATTGGGGTGGTTCAGTCTTCATAAGACTTGGGAGGGTTTATGACGAAGTGGCGGAGTGTGATTGCAGCTGTGTTGTTCCTGCTAGGTGGGGCGTTTTTCACGGTGCATGCGCAGCAATTCTCGTCGGTGAGTGGAGTGGTCTCGGATAAGAGCGGCGCGGCGCTCTCCGGGGTAACCGTCGGGCTCGAGGACCCCGGGATCGGTTTGCACGCTAGTACTACCACGAATGACGAAGGCCACTATCAGTTTTTGCGTCTGACGCCGGCCGACGGCTACCAGCTAATCTTCAAAAAAGATAGCTTCAAGGTTCTCGTGCTGGGTCCCCTGAGTTTCGGAGTAAGCAGCGCGGAGACGTACAGCGCCACGCTTGAGTTGGGTAGCGTTACCCAGATGGTCGAAGTGAAGGAGGCGGGCGAATCGACTTTGGACACAACGGACGCGACGCTCGGCAACGTAATCAGCTCGCGCGAAGTGACAGACCTTCCTATTCAAACTCGGCTCAACCCTGCGGCTCTGATGCAATTGCAGCCTGGAGTGAATGATGCCGGGTCCGTCACGGGAGCGAGATCCGACCAAGGCAACATCACCTTGGACGGGATCGATGTGAACGATCAGGAGACGGGACAGGCGTTCGTGTCGACTACCCCTGTTTCGGTGGATTCAGTCCGGGAAATCCGGACGATCACAGCCGGAGAAACGGCGGATTACGGACGAAGCAGCGGAGGGATGATTAACCTAGAGACCAAGGGCGGCACGAACAACTTCCACGGGAACCTCCGCGAGTACAACCGCAATACGCTGCTGGAAGCGAACGACTGGTTTAACAATCGTGACGGAATCTCGCGCGCTCCGCTGGTCCGTAACCAATTTGGAGGCAGCATTGGCGGACCAATCAAGAAGGACAAGCTCTTTTTCTTCTTTGACTATGAAGGCCTTCGCCAGGCGCAGTCGGTGTCCTATAACCGCGCGGTTCCTACGATGCAATACCGAAGCGGGGAACTCGCCTACGTAAACAACACGACCAACCCAGCGACGGGACAGCCGTGCGACGGCACTGCGCGCCTGAATACAGCCCCAACATGCATTAGCTTTCTGAACGCGAGCCAGATCGCGGCGCTCGATCCGCAAGGCGTGGGAACGAATGCCGCGCTGATGACCTATATTCTGGGCCGGTACCCTTTGCCAAAC
>DASXMM010000103.1:0-4523 GCA_036495665.1 Candidatus Acidiferrum sp.
GCCCTCGAAAACGCTCGCCGCGCCGTCCAGCAGCTGTCTCTTCCAGGCGTAGATCTGGTTCGGATGAACCCCATAGGCACTCGCCAGCTCGGCAATCGTCCGGTCGCCCTTGATCGCTGCCAGTGCCACCTTCGCCTTGAACGCCGCCACGTGCTTTCTGCGTGTCTGCTTCATCTCCTGCTCCTGCGCCATCGGCGCTTTCTAGGGGCAGGGCTCCACCTTAACCAACTGTCTCGTTTTCGGGGGCCAGCTCACTGTCCGGTTCCCGCAACCAACCATGCGGGTCAACAAGCGACGCTTCTGGTCGGCTGGGAGTATCCGCCGCTGGTTGGCTGATCGCAGTTCGGAGGGGCTCGCCGCATGACTGCGGTAATGATAATGGCTCGGCCACCTCCGGGAGGGCCAACCCGATAGGAGCCAATCGTCCTCGAGCACCCAGCGCTTGAGGAGTGAAAATCGCCTACGGCTTCCGCCAAGCGGATCCGTAAACCCTCAAGCTCCCTAAAGCAACGATTCAATTGGGAATTACTCAAATGCGGGGCAAACCAGCGAGCAATGTGTTCATGTTATGTACCGTTAGTCCTGGCCGACACCGTCGAAAGAAGGCGACGCCAGTCCCGGGAGCGCACAATGGATGCGGGCGGCTGTTAGCATGCAGCCGGTTCGACAGCCATTCCCGACGGAAAACAAAAGAGGCCTTCAGCGGCGCGCCTACCGCCAAGCGTAGTTTTACGGGTGATCGCTCAGTCGTGCGCCTTCTCGAGTGGCGGTGCCCTCGGCGAGCGATCACTCATCACTCGCAACAGAGATAGGAGGTCCAAAATGACGATCACGGCCTACTCAATTCTCGCCCTGCCAGGCACACGGGATCAGCCGCGCGCGGGCGGCACGGTCACAGCGTCCAGGAGTTGCCTGAGAACTTCCAACTTCCACCATTTAGCGGCTGGGTCTCAAGCACCGGGAGCGGTCGCAAAACCGCTTGTGGAGGCCACAATGTACAACACGGAATTTAAGCCCGGGAGACCCCACCGGCCGGTTCCTGTTCCGCTGCACCGCGGAGCAGACACTATAAACGAAGAGCGCCGCCAGGCTGGTACCCCGGCGACGCTCGAAGAGACCATCCGCAATGATCTTAACGCCGATATTGGTACAGCAAAAACATCGAATTTGCAAGCCTATCGCGTCCGGTGGCTCGAACAGCGGTACGCCCTATCCCGCAACTACGCTGCCGTAGTGGCCGCCGAGCTTCGCTGGGGAGGGGTGTCATGAAGCACCCACCCAGCGACTTCCTGAAGTTCGCCGAGGTGCCGGCTGATGTGGTTCATCTTGCCAATCATCCCGGCCGGCGTTGAGCTCAGAGACGACAGCAAGCTGACCAAAGACCACCTTGGCAAGATCCCAGGCAAATACACGCCAGAGCTCAACCAATGGGGCGGCTTCTACGGCTGGCAAGGATACCAGGCGAAGCAGCGCGATCTCGAGCGTTGGCAGGGGTGGCAGACGAAATGTGAGACGGGCATCGCGATCGGCTTGCGCCTTGGCATCTTTCTCGCCTGCGACATCGACTGCGACGACATGGCGCTCGCCGCCGAGATCGAGATCCGCGTCACAGCGCTGCTCGGCATGCCGTTCGCAGTCCGCCGGCGGCACGACAGCGCGCGCCGTGTCATGTTCTACGTGCACAAGCTCAACGTCACCCCGATCACCAAAAGCCGGATCGCGTTCGAAATCCTGGAGACAGGTGAGAAGTGCATCATCGAGTTCCTTGGCTACGGCCAGCAAGTCGTGATCGAAGGCCCGAACGCCAAAGGTGATATGCACTACTGGCAGAACAGCGTTGGATTGATCGAAGGACTTGAAGAGGGCAAGAAACTGCCACTCGAGATCCACGATGTCGACAAGATGATGCGTGGGCTGAAAGACTGGATCGAGGTCGACGACAGGCTCGAGCTCATCAAGGCAAAGCTGCCAATAGGTGGTGTGAGCGATGCGGCTGTGGCCGTCAGCGATCTGATGAGCCCCGCACTTCGCCAAGGACCAAGAGCTGCTCGCGGCCGCGGTGCGCGCGATCGACATCAATCACCCGTCGCTCGCAGCCTATGACGATTGGATCAAACTGCTCCGGGCGATCTGTGCGGGATGCGCCGCCAGCCCGGAGTTCTTCGACAGCGTCGTGTGGCCGCTGTGTGAGGGATACGAAGGAGGCAACAGTTTAGAGTTCGTGCAAGAACGTTGGAACAGCTTTCGGGACAGCCAGCTCGGCGCCGATTATGTCTATCGCATAGCCGCATCAATGGGATGCAAGGAGGCACAAGATGCAGTCGCAGACCAACAACTCTCAGTCTTTGACGGCAGACCCGCAAGTGTCGCAGGTGATGGCACAGGCATTGAAGGTTCTCAATCCGAAGCAGATCGAGAACTTGGTCTATCGCCTGACCAATCTGCTGGAGGCTCAGAAAATTCTTCAGCGCAATCCGAGAATGCTGGCGGTTCCTCAGCGCAATCCGGGGGTGGTGAAGGCCCTCTTCCGTTCCCGTACACCGACATGGCAGCCGCACACGTCTTCGCAGCCCGACACGCCCACGAGCGCCGCAACGCGAGCGACCAAGGATGGGTCAGGCTGAAAGACGGATTGTGGGTGCCGGACAAGACAATCCTGCGCGCCCGATCGCTGTAATCTGCGCCGAGCTCGGTGCGCCTTACCGCTCGCAGGGCGCTCAGGCAGCGCAGATCGACGTGATGATGAACGGCTCGCGCAAGCACCAATCGGTCGAGAGGTGCGCGCGTCGCCACCCGCTGCTCGTGGCCGACAAGGACGAGTTCGACGCCGACCCGTGGATGCTCAACACGCCAAGCGGCATCCTCGACTTGCACGACCTTACGATGCAGCCGCACGGCGCGTTGATGCGCATGCAGACATTGGTCACGCCGAACTATGCGACTTATATGAACTGTGAGGAGGAGTGCCCACGCTGGATGAAGTATCTGCACTTCGCCGAGTGCGACAAGTTCGGCGTGCCGCGGGAGTGGGTCATCCCGTTCCTGCAGCGCTGGGCAGGCTACAGCCTCGTCGGCGCGATCTTCGACGTCTTCTTCCTCTTCATCCACGGCGTGCCGCAGGCCGGCAAAACCGCGTTCCTCGACGTTGTCAAGCGGCTCTCACACCTCTATGGCAAGTCGACGAGCA
The DNA here is from genome assembly GCA_036495665.1 of Candidatus Acidiferrum sp. GTDB lineage: Bacteria > Acidobacteriota > Terriglobia > Acidiferrales > UBA7541 > Acidiferrum. The sequence continues at coordinate 3,188 of DASXMM010000103.1, forward strand.
AGCAGTTCTTCATGCGTGGCCTCGACAAGCGCACGTTCGAGCTCTATCAGTTCATCAAGAAGCGCGCGTGCTTCACTGACGAGACGCCGTGCGGCGCGACGTGGGACGAGCTGATGCTGCTGACGATGCTTGGCAACACGACGCTGAGCGCCGAAGGCAAAGGCAAGGACTTCCTGGACTTCGAGAGCATGGCGACAATCACGATCACCGGCAACCACAAGCCGAAGTTCGTGACGAGTGTCGAAGAGGCAGGTATCGACCGCTGCATGCTGATGCTGACAATGGAGCGCAAAGTCGCCGAGAACATGCCAGACGACACGATGTTTGCCAGGAAGCTCGCTGAGGGCCCGGAAGGTCCTGCAGTGCTGATGTGGATGGCGCAGGGCGCGATGAAGGGCTGGCAATGCCTGCAAGCGACTGGCTCGTTCTTCGGCGCTGATATGGTCGAACCGCTCAGGAAGCGGCCAGACGCTATCGGCGTGCCGACAACCACTTGCTGCAATGGATCGGGGACGAGATGCGGCTCGACGCCGACCAATACGTTGACGCTCACCTCGCGTTCCACGCCTCTATGGACTACATGCGCCAGCAGGATCGGAAGTTTTCGATGACCAAAGAGGACTTCCGAGAGGGACTAAAGCTCGCCACAAACGGTGACGTTTTCTACGAGCGGCGGACGCGCGACCCTGATAAAGGGAAAAGGGTTTTCCAAGGCTTAACGTTGGGTAACGATGACGTATTAACGGACGCAGCCGGCAAGATCATCAAGTTCCCAAACCGTTAACAACCCACCTCATCGTTTCGTCGTGTTTCGTCACTTCGTCGCTAAAACGTCACGGTCAAACACCTGTAAAACCGCCAATAGTGACGGAGTGATGTTTTTTCTATGGCATAGAGCTACTTTCGGGGTGTGTTAATGGGTATTACCAGTTAGTTATTAATTAGAGTGTTAACGGCCTCCCGAGTAGGAACAAGTATAGTAGTGAGAAACGTCACTTCGTCACTCAGGGCCGACCGCCACAAACTGCTTACGATCAAGGGGAGACGAAAGATGCTCGGACAAAACCCACAACCAACAAGCCGCGCAAGAAGCCGCCGGCCTACGTGCTGTCGCCAGACAAGATCGAACAGCGCGCGAAGGTTTACCTGATCTATCAGAGCATGGGACCGTCGCGGTCCATCACTCCTCGAGAAGCTGTTGCGCGACAAGCACCCAGAATTGCGAGGTGCGCATCCGTCACTGCAGAAGTGGTCGTCAGCGCACGACTGGCCGCAACGCTGCGATCTGCCACAGAGAACGAGCAGCGACCGCTGCAATGCCGACCATTAACAATAT
>DASXMM010000104.1:0-9217 GCA_036495665.1 Candidatus Acidiferrum sp.
CACGAGCCGCGGCTCCGGCTTATCCTTCGTAGTGACCACGACAAACACGCGCCCCGTAATCGCCCCGGCATGCACCGACGCCGGAAACGACACTTCAAATTTCGCGCCACCAGCCGCAGCCGCCTGCGGCAAAGCTGCCGCGCCAGCGCGCTCCGCCCCCAAAAGAGCCGCCGCACACGCCAGCCCACCCAAGATGTTTCGCAAAGTAAATTTCATGTCGCTCCCCCGAGCCGCGGAGAGCGTACTACACTACGCCACGCGCCCCTCATCCAAAATCTTCCGCCTTAACGATTCGATCGAATAGATCGAGGCGGCCGAAGCCAACCTAGACCCGGCCCGCGTCCTTCGCGAGAGTCGCTCCCCATTCCTCCGGGCTCACATCTTTTGCGTGTCGCGAAAACAGCCATTGGTGCCCATCCAAATCCTCAGCCGCATACTGAAACTCCCCATACTCCGTCTCATGCGGCTCCTCCAAAATCTTCGCCCCTGCCGCCTTCGCCCGCCGATAATGTCCCTCCACATCCTCAACAAACACCGTCAAGCTCTGCGTTCCATACCCAAGCTTCGCCGGACTAGCGCATCCCGCCCCCGCCTGCCTCGCCATGATGCATGCACTGCCAAGAAGCATCTGCGCCCCGTTCGGCGCTCCATACCGGTAATGCTCCCGAAAACCAAACGCCGCCCCCAGCCATTCAATCGCCCGCCCAAGCTCCTGATACGCAACATGCGGCAACACCGTATCCGCCATCACCGACCGGTTCTTAATCATCGCCGTCCTACCTCCCACGCAACTCTCTCTCCACCCACAAAACGTAGACGCGCGAACTCGCTCAAACTTACCATGCGCCCCAATAAGCCGCGCCACGTCCTACGCCGGAAGGCCGACGCTAGCGTACAGTCACAGACGTCAACTCCGCGCGGTAAGCCATGGTGTAGCTACACTATTGGTGTTATAGTTCTGTTGGTATGGTCTGGTTCGAATGGGACGAAGCCAAGGCCCAGAGCAACGAGCGCAAGCACCGCGTCCGCTTCGACGACGCCATCCTGGCCTTCGCCGATCCCTTCGTTCTCATCCGCCGCCACCCACCGTCATTTCGAACGCAGCAAGCCGACGCCTTTTCTTCCCATTTCACTTCCTGTGAAATGGTCGGCTTGCGCAGAGAGAAATCTCTCTTCGTTCGGTCGGTTTCCGTGGAGGGAACGGCTGCCATCGCACGCATTTTGTGCGCTGAAATCTCTCTTATTCTTCGCTCAGTCATCCAGGAAGGAAGGCAAACGCTATGACGAAAACCGTGCGAAAGACTCTCTCCGATAGCCCCATGACCGCGAGCCGCAAACGCCGCCTAAGAAAGCTCGCCCAGCGCCCCGATAGCGCCATCGACTTCTCCGATCTCCCCGAACTCACCGAAAAGTTCTGGCAGAACGCCATCCGCAACCCGTTCTACCGCCCAATAAAACAGCAGCTCACCCTCCGCCTCGACGCCGACGTCATCGCCTGGCTCCGCAAGCAAGGCAAAGGCTACCAAACCCGCGCCAACGCCCTACTCCGCGCCGCCATGCTCCGCGACCTCCACAAAAAGCAAGCTAGTCCTGTTTGAGAAATATTGAATGAAAGATTCAGGCAGGTGACCAGCGAATCTGCATTTACGAGCGGAGCATCTGCTCGATTCGAGCCCCAACCTCTTCATGACTTAGCGATTCGCCTCGGTCAAGCTGGTCAGGGCCTTTCTTCACTTGCTGGCGGATCCATGCATCATGGTCCAGATAATGTTCCACAAGCTGCTTGACGTACCCCTCAGCATCGCTGTTGTTCTCAGCGGCCGCCCGCTCCACCTTCGCCTGCAACTCCGGAGGCAAATGCACTTCCATATCCCCCAGCCTAGGCACGCCCACACCCGCTCTCAAGCATGTAGCGCAGGTTTACCCTGCTTGCCCTGAGGTACGAAGGGAGCCTCGAAGGGCCATGCTCGGCGACCTCCACCAAAAAGCAAGCTAGGCTGGCTTAAGAAACATCGCTCCCCAGTCATCAACGCGCGCAGCCCTCCCACCGTTGAGCTTGCGTCCCGATCGCGATAAGAGGTAAGTTCAATCGCGCTATGAACTTGCGAATCCTCCTACAACCGTTTAACTCGGTTGGCACGCTGTCACGCCTGGGCGTTGATCTCACACTCCAGCTTCAGTCAGGCAACTACAACGAGATACACATCTTCTCCGCATTCGTTACGAGTAGCGGCACTCAGAGGATTGGACCTGCCCTGCAGGCCGTAGTTCGGGCGGGCGGCCGAGCCAGCGCGTTGATAGGCGTGGATAACGGGTTGACATCAATGCAGGCCGTTGCAGACCTTCACGCTGCCGGGGTAGAAGTACTGGGCTTTCATACTGGGGGATCGATTTTATACCATCCAAAAATCTATCTCCTGAGGGGAGCGAATCGTGCCTGGTTATCGGTGGGAAGCTCGAATCTCACCGGAGATGGAATGTATAGAAACATCGAAACTAATACCATCATTGAGCTGGACCTTGCTCTCCACGGGGACCTTCAAATTGCCGATGAGACTGTGGCATGGTTCCAGCGATTTCGCGACACCTACGTTCAAAACACCCTCCGGCTAACGCCAGAATCGATCCAGGGATTTACCAGATCGGGAACTCTGGCTGATGAAATTGAGAGGGCACGTCGGAGTCGCATTTCGTCAGCCGCTGGAGCTGGCAGACGCCGAACCCTCGCAGCTATTGCGCCCCGTTTTATCGTCCCGTCTCTCCCAGCCGCGACGGGCCAACGACCTATACGCAGACGCCGAGGTGCCCAGACATTTGAAGAAAATTCGGCACCAGCCCCCTCTTCACAAACGAGATTTTTCGCTATGGTTCTTTCTGCACACGACGCCTCGAAGAAAACTGGCATGCCTGGCACCCCGGAGTTGAGTTTGCCGCGGCCGGCTCAAGATTTCTTCCCAACAATGCAGCTCGCTGGCAGGCAATACCCAGATGCCTATTTTGATGTTCATCTCAACGATGGCGCTCAAGCCCGAACAGTCCGCTACCGCCTCTGGGAGCGGCCTGCAGCGGGAGATAGAGGACACGCAGACCTGCGGATCAACATCAAACATGAGACCGTGGACCTAACGACGGACGGAGGCGGTGACATCATTCTTTTCGAAACGACACCGGCGGCTGATGGACCGGCATACGAGGTTTGGCTCCTGAAACCGACCGATGCCAATTTCAACTCGATTCGGAATCGATGTGTTCAAGAGGTTGTGGCGCGAGGTGCAGGAGAAGCAAAGAGATATGGCTTCTTCTAATTCCGCAATAGAGTCAGCAGAAACTCTTCACGGATTCCATTGCGCTGATGCAGTCCGAATCGCTGGTAGGCATTAAGAGGGGACATGCTCGCGGAAAACCCAACGGATTCAGCGACGTCCGCTAACCACAAAGGCGTATCGATCTGGAGCCATTCATGGTTGAGTTGGGTTTTATTCGGCCCCACAAGCCAGAATGCAAGGCCCCCCGGCTCGATCAACTTGTAATTCTGTGCAAGAACCTCTTTCATATCAGTAAAATATTGCGTCAGTAATGCGGGCATATTTCGTTTGCGAAAGCCCGCGTCGCTTGACGTCAGCGAAATCACTAGTTTCCTAACAAACGTTCTTACGGCCTTGGGTAGCTCGGCGAGCCTTTCCTCGATTGATTCCTCTGCTTTCTTTCGCTCAGAAGGCGAGATTTCCCGATTCCCAATCTGTAGTCTTTCGAGTGATTTCAGCTCCGATGGGTCGCACAGTCCTAACAGCACCAAGGACAATCTTGATGTGTCAACGTATGGCATGGCGGTCGCATAGGGCGGGGACGTGATGACAGCATCTATCCGACAGCGGCCTATAGCCAAGAGTCGCCGCTGCACATCACGCGATGAATTGCGACTGTCGCCGAGAAAGACCTCGGTCACAGCCGACCTATGCCCTAACAAATTGCGAGCTCCCAGCGCCCGATTCGTGACTGTGCTTGCATTCTCGGCTAGCAATTCCTCGACCGGAGCGTCCTGCAATGGCTTCTTTCGACGACGTATCCTAAGGTCAGCGGGGTCCTGGTGGGACACCTCTCTCGCGATGGAACTCAGCAAAACGTCTGCTGCACAAGCCCATGAAGAGCTAAGTTCTTTTCGGCAATCAAAACGAAACTTAAGTAACTTTCCGAGAACGCGAGGAGCGAACCAGGAATGCAGGTATTCACGATGCGCTTCGGACAGCTTCAGCGCCGTCGCATATGCGTCGGGACCTTTCGCTGACGACAAATTTTGTATTGAATCGTCGACCACACACTTGAAGCTTTTAAGTTCGCGCTCCGGAGAGCTTAATAACTTCAATTTAGAATTAGCTACCAAGACTGCTAGAGGGTTTGCTTCAACGCCGATGGCGTTACACCCGAAATGAAGCGCTTCGACCAGAACAGTTCCAGAGCCTGCGAACGGATCGAAAACAACACTATCCATTGCGAGTCCCGTCTGACTCATAAGATAGCGCGCAATCTGGGGATGGAACTTGCCCTTATACTCATGGAATCCATGCGTTGAATACCTCGTGGACTGTCGTGCCGCAGTTCTGCTCCCGTTGGCAGTGGTCTCGAATAAAAACTGTTGAGTAGGCAACTGCGCCCCGTTGCCAACGCTAAAATGAGAGAAATACGTCAGTCTGTGAAGACGCTGAATTAACGATTCCGTAGTGCCCGCTGCCCCTTCTGCTCGCACCTGCACTGAGCGTTCTTCGCGCGAGACGACGTCCCCAAGGGAACCGGCCTCCTCAATTAATAAACGCTCTTCGTAAGGCAAGTATCTGTAGGGAAACTTCTTGAGCGTGATAATCACTTACCTCGCCACCTCAGAAACAATAGCGTCTCGGACTCAATTGAGCCAATGTCCGGATTGAACGCCTTTCTTGTCCTTGGGATTCGACGCTTGATTCTAGTCAAGGGAGCATAAGAAACCCGCTGAAGCTCCCCCTCGAGTCGCGTAGGTAGATCGTGCACTTTGCCACGAATGCGGCACTCAGAAGCAACGACTATAACCGCGTGGGCGCCATCGACCAGATGCCGAGAGATACCCGCAAAGGTTAAGACCATCTGTTCGAGGAAATCCTCTATCGTGTCGCCCTTGGAGGAAGCATAGTGCGGACGAGCGCCAAATTCCCGCTCCCTGACGTCAATAGGATCAAAACCCAGCCAGTACATTCGATACTTGTTATAAAGCCAGTACTCGAAAGCATTTGGATAAGGCGGGCTAGTGATCACCAATGAAACCGGGGGCAACTCAACACTGCCGATTTCACGCGCATCGGATTGGACCACCTTTCCCGCTCCCATTCGGTGAGAGAAGAGTGTGTCAGAACGCTGCAACTTGGCCGCAATGGACGCAGCGCTTTTCTCGAAGAGACCAAAAACATCGGACGGGCCAAGTTGCTTTTTCAGCGCAGCATAACGTGTCTCGCTTTCCTGATTAGACACGCGGACTGTGATGGCCGACAGACTGAGACGAAGAAAATTCTTTATCTTTGAGGTCGTTTCAAGTTTCTCGATATCACTTGTTATACAGCTCATCACAGCAGCAATGTCGGGCTGAAACCAATGTTCAAGCCGTGGTATCTCGGGGATTGTGAACTGGCCTGAGCGCAATCGCTGCCTCGCAGCTGCAGAAACGCACTTTGCTGCATCAACTCCCCCCAGAATCGGACCTCCTGTCTTTACACGACTAATGAGCACCGATATCGGATTTAAGTCCACACCTACGTAGTCCAATCCCAATCTCTGGGCCTCCAGCAAGGCCGTCCCGGACCCCGCGAATGGATCAAGGACTGCGGTGCCTGGTGGGACACGGAAGAATGAGAGAATCTTTCGAGGAATCTCGGCAATGAACTTGGCGGGAAACGGATGGATGTTGTGCGCGTCTGACTCGTTTGTGCTATTCGCGAAGTCCCAATCAGTCGCTTCAAGCTCAGAAATCAAATGGGAGTCACGCCTGCTTCTTGCGAGTGCTATTCCGCTTGCCATTATGCCTCTCTAGATATTCCTCCAGTGCCTTCCTAACGATGGCAGCCTTGGAAGCTAACGTTTGCTCCGATAATTCCTGCAATCTTGCGTAAAGCTCGTTAGGCAGTCTTACAGGCAAATCGCAACTGCGACTCGTCCTCATATCGCCTGATACTACGTCATATCACCTCAAGGTCAAGCGCAAACTCTATCGTATTTCTCGTTACGCACCTTTCTAGCTGCCACCCGCATGCCTTGCGCCCTTTGCCGAAGGAATCTTGTCACATCCCGAGATCCATTGTCCGATTCCATCCTTTGCATTTCACTGCAATTGAAGTTCCCATCAAAATTGTTCCTAGAAAACAGGTACTCCATTGTGACTTCGATATGCGCTTCAGCGATTCGCCCACGAATAACGAGTTCCGGTTTAGAATTGGTCCTCCCACTTTTTCGGGTATTTCCATAACCGTATCAGACCAATCACTCCCCGCCCAACTCCTTCAAACCCCTCGACTTCCGTTCACCTAATTCGAATCCGCGCCAAACCATTCGAATGGCGACTCAGTAATCGAGAAAACTATTGACAGTCGGTAACTACATCTGGTAAAATATGGCATGTTTCGGTCGCCAACCACCGTGTCCCGAATTTGTAGCCGCCGTCCCCGGTTGTCATCCCGCTTGCCCAGAGCCTCGAAGGGAGCGCTGCGCGCCGCTGAACTTCCTTCCCTGCTCTCTATCCCCTTTAGAATCACATCTTTCGCAGACCCCCTCCACTTAACCCCCATCGAATCACATTCTTACAAAAAAACAGGAGGTGGGGGTACCCTTCGCCTGCTCCCGCTCAATCGTCCTCTGCGTACATGCAGGAAATGCCGCAACCCTTTTCGTTTCATGTGGCTACGCACTCTTTCGTGCACGCAGGGGGGTGTGGGGTACCCCTCTTCTCCGCCCCATCTCACCGCCCGTCATTTGCCCGACTCGGTCGGGCGTCGGCGTCTGCCCCAAGCGGCTCTGGGCATGCGTACACGAACGAAACGCCGCAAACCATTTGCTTTCATGCGACTGCGCACTCTCGCCGTACACAACGGGGTGTGGGGTACCCCTCTTCTCTGCGCCACCTCAACGGACTGGTCGTGGTCCTCTCCTCGGCAGCGGATTGGGCTTCGGCTCGGGTCGCGGGACACGGATCCGGGCCACGGGTCACGTCTCTCTCACCAATGCAGATGGAACAAATCCCTCGCCCCAACGTCTCCACAGTTGCAGAGGTGAACAGTGATGCGTAAATTTGCGTTGTGGCTCGCAGCGGCAATCTTGATGACGGCGGCCCTGACCACCCGCGTCTCCCGCAGCTCCGCCGACGACAGCATTCACGGAGACTGGTCGGCCCGGTTCAGCACCGGCGCCAACTGTGGATGCTTCAATCTCGAGGTCGAGCGCTCCTCCGGCTGGGGCCATCACCAGACCTGGGGCAACACCCACAAAATCAGCGACTTCTACGGACTCGACGCCAACATCGCCGCCGCCAAAGACTCCACCGTCCACTTCGAGCTGCGCCGCGACGCCGGCACCATGAACTTTGACGGCCGCTTCCTCGACGGCTACGGCACCGGCAAATTCACCTTCGCTGCCAGCGACGAATACGTCCAGGGCATGAAGGCGCTCGGCTATTCCGCCCTCTCGCAGGAAGACATTTTCGCCTTCGCGATTCATGACGTTTCGCGCCAGTTCGTCAAGGACATGCAAGACGTTGGCTATCGCAATCTCAGCACCGACGATCTCATGGCTTTCCGCATCCACGGCGTCACGCCGGAATTCGCGCGCGCCATGATCGAGCTTCTGCCCGAAAAGCCCTCCGCTGACAATCTCGTCGCCATGCGTATCCACGGCGTCAGCCCCGAGTTCACCAAGGAAATCAACGCGCTGCTCGGCAAGCGCTTTGGCGTCGACCAGCTCGTTGCCTTCCGCATTCACGGCGTCTCTCCCGAATTTGTCCGCGAAGTGCGCGAAACCGTCTCGAAAGACGTATCCGCCGACGACTTTGTCGCCATGCGCATTCACGGCGCTAGCCCAGAATTCGTCAAGTCCATGAGCTCGCTCATGGGCCGCAACCTTCCCGTCGAGCAGCTCATCGCCTTCCGCATTCATGGTGTAAGCCCCGAGTTCACTGAAGAGATTCAGAAACTCGTCGAAAAGAATATTTCCTCGGACGATCTCGTAGCGTTCCGCATCCACGGCGTAAGCCCCGAATTTGTGCGCGCCATGAAAGACGCCGGCTACGCAAAAATTTCGCCCGATCAACTCGTCGCCATGCGCATCCACGGCGTCGACGCCAACTTCGTCAAAGAAGTCCGCGACCACGGCTTCAAGGATCCGTCGATCGACGACCTGATCGAAATGCGCATCCACGGCACCTACCGCCGCGGCTCGATGTGAGCGATTCACAGCCCGCGCGCTGTGTCTTTGCAGTTGGTAGCTAGGTTTAGAGGTTTTGTAGGCGCACGACTTCAGTCGTGCCTCAGCGAGACCGGGGAGTGGTCGCTAGAACGTGAGGCGCACGCCGAGTTGAGCGGCGAACGGGATGCCAACTGTAGTGCCCGGGCCAAAAAAATCGCCGAGGGCCCCAGCCGGAACCAGCAACTGCTTACCGCTGGTCACCGGAACCGACGACGTGCACGACGGATTCAAGCACAACGCCGTCACGTTATTCGGATCGTTGACCGGCAGAATCGCCACGTTGGTCACGTAGTTCGCGCCCGGATTGTTGCGATTGAATAAGTTGAAAAACTCGATGAACGGCGTCGCCGTCCACCGTTCGTGAAACTTAATCGGCCGGCTGACGCGCAAATCAGTTTGAATGTATGGCGTGCCGCGAAATTCATCGAGCGTGGTTTTCACTCCGTCGACGATCGCGCGATCGGTTCCAGTCGCGTTCGTCAAAGTGATGGGCCGTGCGCTTTCTGCTTGCGAGAGAAAGGAAATCTCGAAACCGCCCGGCGCGCGAAACGTGCCGATGAGCACCGCGCGATGCGTCACGTCTTCGCCGGACGGACCATAGTCACCGGGAGCAAACGCGTTGAACGGATCGCACACGCCGTTGACGTAATCGAAAAGCTCGCCAAGCACGCAGCCCCAAGTCTTCGCGCTTGAAAGCGTGTAATTCGCAACCAGACTCAGCCGCCGCGCGACGTTGCCCTGCAAA
>DASXMM010000105.1:0-2258 GCA_036495665.1 Candidatus Acidiferrum sp.
GTTTGCAAAATGGGACAATCTCAAGCGCGTCCTGATTTCGCTCTTTGGCGCAACCGCCGGCCAGGGAGTTGTCTGGTATACCGGACAATTCTACGCGCTTTTTTATCTGCAAACCGTTTTGAAGGTGAACCCAAAAACCTCGAATATCATCGTCGCGATTGCGCTGCTTTGCGCGATGCCGTTCTTCACCCTGTTCGGTTCCCTTTCCGACAAGTTCGGCCGCAAGTGGATCATGATGCTGGCCTGTTTGCTGGCCGTCACAACGTATATTCCGATCTATAAGGGCATGACCAGCGCGGCGGGAAACAATATCGTCACGGTGAAATCAACAAGGAACAAGGTGACCGGCGCGATCGGCTTGACGCCTATCACGGTCGATGCAAGCGGCACGCAAGTTCCGGCGAAGGAAGCTCCCACTCCGAATGTTCCGATCCTCGTGTTGCTCGTGTTCATCCAGGTGATTTACGTTTGCATGATTTACGGGCCGATCGCGGCGTATCTCGTGGAGGCGTTCCCCGCGAAGATTCGTTATACGTCGCTGTCGTTGCCGTATCACATAGGCAACGGCGTGTTTGGCGGATTGGTGCCGCTGATTGGGCTGTCTGTCTGCGCAGCGACAGGCAACATTTATGCGGGTCTCTATTACCCGATGATTGTGGCGAGCATCACGCTAGTGTTGGGCAGCATTCTGCTTAAGGAAACGTATGGACACAAGATTTGGGACGAAGTCGGCGGAATGAAATAGCGCTTTATTTCTCGCGAGGCGCGTTGAGCGATTGACTCGCGCGGCTGCGTGGGAGCATCATTTTTGGCGGGCAAGCGCATTGTAAAGATAAAGTGAGCTTGGCCGAAGCTGACTGTCCTTCGTTGTGGCATCACAAACGAAATCGATCTTCCAGGGAGTCCACGCCGTGGCCACCGCTCGACCGAAATTGAGCAGCAAAGCGAAAAAGAGCAAGGAAAAACTCACCGAGGCGCAGATCGCGGTTCACTGGAAAGAAGAAGAGTATTTTTATCCCTCGAAGAAATTCAAGGCGCAAGCGAATCTGGCCGATCCGGCCTTCGTAAAGAAATTCAGCGAGAAACATTTTCCGGAATGCTTCGACATCTACGCCAAGCTGCTGGATTGGGACAAGACGTGGAAGAAGACGCTCGATACGTCGAATCCACCGTTTTGGAAATGGTTCGTCGGCGGAAAGCTCAATGCTTGCTACAACTGCGTGGACCGGCATCTCGCCAAGCACAAGAACAAAGCGGCGCTGATCTTTGTGCCCGAGCCTGAAAACGAAACAGCGACGGTTATCACCTATCAGGAATTGTATAAGCGGGTGAATGAAGTTGCGGCAATGCTGCGCGATTTCGCGGGGCTAAAAACTGGCGACCGCGTAACGATTCACATGCCGATGATTCCCGAGCTGCCGATTACGATGCTGGCTTGCGCGCGGCTTGGCGTGATTCATTCCGTCGTTTTCGGCGGGTTCAGTGGAGAGGCGTGTGGTTTGCGCGCCGCCGATTCGGGGAGCCGCGTGCTGATTTATGCCGACGGCTATCATCGCAACGGGAAATGGGTAGATCACAAGCCGAGCGCGGATATTGCCGTGGAAACAGCGAAAAAAGAGGGGCAGCACATCGATAAAGTGCTGTTCTGGCGGCGCTACTCCGGGCACTACCGCTCGGAATCGCCGATGATTTCGGGGCGCGATTTTTTTGTGGACGACGTTTTGAAGGATTATCGCGGCCAGATCGTTCCTCCTGTTTCGCAGGATGCGGAGGCTCCGCTCTTTTTGATGTATACGAGCGGGACGACCGGCAAGCCGAAGGGGTGCCAACATCGCACGGGCGGATATCTGGCTTATGCGGCGGGGACTTCGAAGTATTACCAGGACATTCATCCCGAAGACGTTTATTGGTGCATGGCGGACATTGGGTGGATTACGGGGCACTCGTATATCGTGTACGGGCCGCTGGCTTTGGGCGCTACCAGCGTGCTTTACGAGGGCGTACCACAATATCCGGATGCCGCGCGGCCGTGGCGCATTGCAGAGCGGCTCGATGTAAATATCTTCCACACTTCGCCGACAGCGATTCGCATGTTGCGCAAAGCGGGTGGGGACGAACCCAAAAAATATAACTACCATTTCAAGCACATGACGACGGTTGGCGAACCGATCGAGCCGGAAGTTTGGCGGTGGTACTACGAAACGGTGGGCAAAGGCGAAGCGGTGATTGTGGATACGTGGTGGCAGACGGAAACGGGT
>DASXMM010000106.1:0-5520 GCA_036495665.1 Candidatus Acidiferrum sp.
GCGAACGTGTGCGCATGAAAGTCTCGCGTTCATTGCGCACGTCATCGCCGCGCAATTCTCGCAAAGCGCAGGTCACAAACTCCCCGGTCACTTTTTTGCGCCAGCTCATGTCGAAGTCCGTGTTGTCGAGCGGTTTCGCGACGCGCGCCGCGAGCATGGCTGCTTCTCCAATGGAGTCCGCATTCAGCGCACGTCCGAAGAGGGATTTCGCGGCCTCCGCGGCAACCAAAGGACGCGACGCCGCCGACCCAATCACGATGCGCGCGTCTTCAACAACGCCGTGATCAGAAAGGCGCGTCGCAGCAGCCACGGACAACACCGGAAAATCAAACGACCCGCGTCGCCTCAGCTTCCAATACGTGCTCTTCCATCCGTGCGAAGAATCCAGCAACACCCGGGTCAGAATTTCGTTGGGTTTCCGCTTGATGTAGTCCAGGCCATTATTGTTATAAAGATCAGCCAGCAAAACTTCGCGCTCTTCCGCTCGCGAAACCAGCCGCACTCGCGCGCCCAGCGCGATCAATGCCGGCGCCGTATCAGTCGACGACACCGCCATGCATTTCGCACTTCCCGGCGCAACCCAACACGTGTCGCCGTCCTTCTTCAAACAAAAGTCGATCGCCTTTCTCCACTCATAATTCTGATCGTAGTAATTGCATCGCGTATCCAGACACAAATTACCGCCAAGCGTCGCCATGTTGCGGATATGCGGCGTAGCTACCAAAGAAGCTGCCTGCGCCAGCGCCGTCCATCCATTTCGAAAACGCGCATCTGCCGCGATGTCAGCGAGCGTCACACAAGCTCCGAGCCGCGAGCCAGAATGTTCTAAACGAACTTGCTGCAACTCCTCGATGTAACGCAAGCTCATCAATGTTTTTGGAACCTGCTGCCGCCGCTTCATATTCGGCAGCAAATCCGTCCCACCGGCCAGCGGCATCGCCGCGGCGCCTTCGCCATCTAAAATCCGCGCCGCCTCTTCGATCGTGCGAGGTGCGCGAAACTCGAAAAGCGGCAGCCGCATCATGAGCTGAGCACCTTTTCTTTTTCAGGGCGATGCTTCGCCGCACGCGGCACGTCGTTCACCGCATGCCCATCTCCGCCTTCCCACGGCGGAGGAACGCGCAACGCTTCCGGCCACTCCACACGCGGAAAATCCCCGGGCCCAAATCGCGCCGCACGCCCCGCCTTCTTCTCCGCGAGCGCCTTCATAATTTTTTCCGGCGTAATCGGTACCTCGTCAATCCGCACGCCCACCGCGTCGTACACAGCATTCGCCACCGCAGGCATGATCGGCAGCAGCGGCCCCTGCCCAACTTCCTTCGCCCCAAACGGCCCGCGCGGATCCGGCTCCTCGATCAATTCCGTAAACACTTCCGGCATATCCATCGAAGTTGGGCTCTTGTACTCCAGCATCGAAGGAAATTTATGCACCAGCGCATGCGAAAGTTTTCTCGGCAGCCGCCGAAACTCCTGCTCCTCCATCAGCGCTTCGCCCAACCCCATGTAAACGCTTCCCTCCACCTGCCCGCGCACCAGCGTCGGATTCAGCGCCCTCCCAATGTCATGCGCAATCCAAATCTTCGGCACCGTGATCCATCCCGTCGCCGGATTCACAGCCACCTCGACGACTGCCGCCGTGTACGAATACGTCGGCGACGGCCCGACGCCGCCACCTTTATAAAGCGCCGGCGATTTCGGCGGCGTGTACGATCCCATTGTCCCAATCGTGCCGAACCGCGCCTCCGCCAGACACACCGCCTCTGCAAACGTCACGCCCTTCTCCGGGGCCACCGAATCGAAAACTCGCTTGTCCGCAAATCGCAACCGCTCTTTCGGCACGTCCAATTTTTCCGCAACCGCGTCCGCGATGACCGCCTTCCCGCGCTCTGCCGCCTGCAAAGCCGCATTGCCCGCCATGATCGTCACCCGACTCGAATACGATCCCAAATCTACCGGCCCCAAATCCGTGTCGCCCGTGTACAAACGAATGTCAAACGTATCCAGCCCTAAAACCTCCGCAACAATCCCCGCCAACACATCATCCGAACCTTGCCCAATCTCCGTCGCTCCGCAAAAAACGGCAACGCCTCCGCCACGATCGAACTTGATGTGCACGCCCGAGTGCGGCATCTTGTTCCAATAAATCGGCAACCCTGCTCCGGTCAGGTACGCGGAACAAGCCAATCCCACGCCGCGTCCCTCAGGCAGCTTGCGAAATTTCTCCTTCCACTCCGAACTCTTCGCCACCCGCCGTATGCATTCCGAAAGATTCACGACGCTCAATCGAAAAAAGTTCGCCGTCACCGCATTTGAAGACTCCGCAATCCGCAATCGCAAATCCGCCGGATCGATGCTCAACTTCTCCGCAATTTTGTCGAGTTGCACTTCTTGCCCGAAGCGCGGCTGCACCGTCCCATGCCCCCGTTTCGGCCCGCACGGTGGCTTGTTCGTAAACGTCCTGCAACCCTGAAATTTGTACCGCAGAATGTGGTAAGTCGTCGTCTGCAAAGCGCCCGTATAGAACGTGCTCGCAACTCCGTAAGATCCATAAGCGCCGCCATCAATCAACGTCTGCAAATGCATGCCGGTAATCGTCCCGTCGCGCTTCACGCCCGTCTTGAATTTCATCAGCACCGGATGCCGCCCGCGGTGGCAATAAAACACTTCCTCGCGCGTCAAACAAATCTTCACCGGCCGGTCCAGCACCAACGCCGCCTTCGCTACGACAATCTCGTGATTAAACGGATCGCTTTTCCCTCCGAATCCCCCGCCGTTCGGCGTAGCGATCACGCGAATATGCCCCGGCGGCATCTGCAAAACGCGCGCCAGCGCTCGATGCAAATAATGCGGCGTCTGCGTGCTGCTCCAGATCGTCAGCTTCCCCTCGGGATCTTTTATCGCCACCGAAGCGTGCTGCTCAATCGGAAGGTGCGTGTTACCCTGATAAAAAAACGTATCCTCAAAAACTTCGTCCGCCTCCGCAAACCCTTGTTCCACATCGCCAAATTCCAGCGACACGCGCTTATGAATGTTTCCTTCTTCCCCGTACTCATGAATGCGCGGCGCAGGAGTCGCCAGCGCCTCCTCAGGATCAGCGATCGTCGTCAGCAGCTCATACTGCACATCAATCAAGTCCAGCGCTTCGAACGCCGTCAATTCTTCACGCGCGATCACCGCCGCCACCGGATCCCCGACGTGCCGCACGTGATCCACGCAAAGCGCCTGCTCATCCTGGCTCACCGGCAAAATTCCATATTCAATGGGCAGGTCTTTTCCGCTGAGAACCAAATAAACTCCCGGATGAGCCGCAGCCCGCGAAGTATCGATCTTCCTAATCAGCGCATGGGGATGTGGCGACCTCAGCAGCTTGCAATACCCCATCCGCGGCAAAAAAATATCGTCCGCAAAACGAGTTTGCCCGGTGACTTTCGCGCGCGCATCCACTCGCCTCCGCGGCACGCCAATCACGCGCATTTGTTTTTCATCAGGCATCCGCGCCCTCGTCTCGCAAACTAAACCGCGCCGTTCCGTTGTTCCGCGCTCCGCTGCTCCCCGATTTTCATCACCGCCGCTTCCACCGCTTCAAAAATCTGCAAATACCCGGTACATCTGCACAAATTCCCAGACAACGCCTCACGAATCTGCTCCCGCGAAGGCCGCGCATTCTGATCCAGCAGCGCTTTCGCCGTCACCAGAATCGCCGGCGTGCAATACCCGCACTGCGCTGCTCCCAAATCGGCAAACGCCTCCTGCAAGGGATGCGGCGCCCCGTCCGCTCCGAGTCCTTCAACAGTCACCACGCTCTTCCGATCGCACTCCACCGCCAGCAGCAAACACGAAAGCACCGGCTTGCCCTCCACCAAAACCGCGCAAGCTCCGCACTCCCCCAGTTCACAACCGTGTTTCGTCCCCGTGTGCCCCAAATCCTCGCGCAAAACTTCCAGCAGAGTCTTGTACGGCGCAAACGAAACGTCCGTCTCTTCACCATTCAAGATCAAACGAATATGCGCCGTCTTCTTCGATTCGTTCGGCAAAGAAATCGTAATCACGACCACTCACCTCTTCGGCAAAACATCGCGTCCATGCTCACCGAGGAAACAACCGCGCCGCGTTGTCGTACAAAATCTTCCGCTTCGCCTCCGCCCCAATCGGCAACGCATGAAACTTCTCGATGTTCCCTTTGATTTCCGGCACGCCAGGCCCCGGCCAATCCGTTCCCCATAAAACTTTGTCGGCGATATCCTCGATCCGCGGAAAATATTCCATCAATTTCTGCGGCGGAATCCCCGAAATATCCATGTACATATTCTTGTGACGCCGCACCAGAAAAAACGCCTCATTCATCCACAACGGCCGCCCGCCATGCGCCAGAATCACCACAAGATTCGGATAATCGATGCTCACGTCGTCGCAAAGCATCGGTTGCGCATGTAAATTCCTCGCCCCTGGAAAAACGGAAGTCCCCGTATGAATCATCACTGGCATCCCGTTTGCCTGTGCCCGCTCGTAAATCGCCGCCAAATCGGTATTGCCGCTCATATAAGAATTCGGCGTGAGCACCTGATGCGATGGATGCAGCTTGATCGCGCGAATCCCAATCTTCGCCATGCGGTCCACTTCCGCCCCACAATCGGGAACGCTTCCCGGCAAAACGCCGCCAAACGCAATCAATCGCTCCGGCGCCGCGCTGCAATACTTCGCGCTCCAATCATTCACTTCCGGCGTGAAACCGATAATCCTTGGCGCAACATAATTGATCAAACCCGCGCGCTCAATCCCCAGGCTATCCAGGTGCCCAAGGAATACCTTCGGATCCTCGCAGTACCGCATCACATCCGCGTAATCCTTCCTCCCGCGTTTCATCAAATCCATCGCCGAAGGCTTCATCATGTGATAAGGCATGATGTGAATGTGGATGTCGATGACCGGCTGCACTCTTCTCCTTTCCGAACTCTGTGTTAGAACACACGGTCAACTTCAAGCGAACCGTGTGCCAAAACAACTCAATTAAACCGCACATATTCGAAATCCAAAGGCTTGCTGTTAATCCCGCGAAGCGGCGGCGCAATCCAATTCGCAAATTTCCCTGGCTCAACGACGCGTCCCGTCATCAACGACTGCACGAATTTCTGGTCCGCCGCGCTAGGCAGCCATTCCCCTTCGTGCTGCTTCCACTCCTCCGCCGTCAACACCTCTCCGTTGATGCCGATGTGGTGCCCCGCAAAATTCCCAATCGCGCGATGAAAGCCCTTGTGTGGCAACTTTAACGTAAACGGAATTCCCGCTTCATCAATCACCCGCTGCCAGCGCGCCACGCCGTCCGCTATTTCCTCAATATAATCGTCGCGCAACCGCTCATTCAAAGCCGTGAGCGCCGGAACGTTCTTCTTGACGATCTTGTCTCCGATCACCTCGTACACCGGATACTCCGCTTCGCTCAAAACGTGATCGTCCTCCAGCTTCGTCTCGCGGAAGCGCCCCTTCAACCCGCTCGTAAAATAATTCGCCGCGTTCGAAGAA